>DATFVT010000038.1:0-10708 GCA_035260105.1 Acidimicrobiia bacterium | reverse complement strand
ATCGACTCGCCCGGCGCGCTGAAGGCGTCGGTGGGCGTCGACACCGTCACCATCGACACCGCCGACGACGCCAAGGCCCGCGAGGAGATCGCGCGCGGGCTCGCCGTCGAAGGCGAGGTGCTCGAAGGCGGTGAGGGGCTGCGCATGCGCGTTCCCGACGGCGAGTCCTTCGTGCCGCGCATGTTCGAGCATCTGAGCGTCGGGGTGCGGAACGTGAACGTGCGCCGTCCCAGCCTCGACGACGTGTTCATCCAGTACACCGGGCGCGACATGCGCGACGCCGAGGCCGGCGCCGGCGACCAGCTCAGGTCGAACCCGATGGTCCGCGGCTTCCGGCGCGGCTGATGGCGACCACGGCCCAGCCGCTCCCGGGTGCCGGCGTCACCGACGTCGACGCGGGGGCGCCGCCCCCGCCCGAGGGCGTCCTCATCCGCAACCTCCGGACGATCGGCATGGTGTGGAAGCGCGAGATCATCCGCTTCCGCCGCACGCCCGCCCGCATCGTGTCGGGCCTCGCGCAGCCGATCCTCTTCCTCTTCGTCCTCGGCGCCGGGATCAAGCCGCTCGTCGGGAGCACCAGCGCCGGCGGCGTCGACTACCAGCAGTTCATCCTGCCCGGCGTCATGGCGATGTCCGTGCTGTTCAGCAGCCTGTTCTCGGCGATCTCGATCGTCTGGGACCGCGAGTTCGGGTTCCTGCGCGAGATGCTCGTCGCTCCTGTCAGCCGGGCCGGGCTCGTGCTCGGCAAGGCGGCGGGGAGTGGGACCGTCGCCGCCGGTCAGGGCCTCATCCTGCTGATCGCGGCGCCGATCGTGGGCGTCCACCTCTCGCTCCTGCAGATCATCGAGGTCATCCCGCTCTTGCTGCTCCTGGCGTTCGCGTTGACCGCGTTCGGCATCGTCATCGCCAGCCGCATGCAGCGCATGGAGAGCTTCCAGATGGTGATGGGGCTCGTCGTGAACCCGATGCTGTTCCTCTCGGGCGCGATCTTCCCCCTGGCCGGGTTGGCGACCTGGCTGGCGGTGGTGACGCGCCTCAACCCGGCTACCTACGGGATCGACCCCATTCGTCGGGTGATGCTCGGAGAGAGCGACGCGGCGCCGCTGACGATCAACGGCTGGGTCGTCCCGATCTGGACCGAGGTGCTGATCGTCCTCACGCTCGGCATCGCGATGCTCGCCCTCGCCGTCCGGAGCTTCCAGAAGACCGAATAGCCCACCGGTGAACTTCTGGTGGCAAGTGTCACGTCGCGTAGGAGACGCGACTCATCACGATTAGCGTGCCCTCCATGAAGCGCGTGCTCGTCGCGCTGGGCATGGTCATCGGTCTGGTCGCCTACGTGTGGTTCGTGGCGTCGCCGTCTCACACTCCGGGGAACGCCGGGAAGGCGTCGTCGACCGGTTCCCACCCGAACGGCCCGGTGCTCATGTACGGCGACAGCCTCCTCGTGCAGGCGACGCCGTACCTGCGCAGCACGGACGAGGTCCGCGCCTACGGCGGCACGGCGCTCTGCGACTGGGTGGACAAGATCGCGCACGCGTCCACCGTCGAGCAGCCCAGCGTTCTCGTGGTCGAGTTCGTCGGCAACGATCTGACGCCGTGCATGCAGGGCTACACGACGCCCGATCAGATTCGGGCGAAGTACGAGGCCGACATGGCGCGGCTGAAGAATCGTGTCGACGCGCCCATCCTGTGGGTCGGCCCGCCGGCGTTCCGGGACCGCGCCCCTGCGGCGCTCGGCCTGTACTCGACGGAGCCCCGGTTCGTCGACGCCGGCCAGTCGGTGCTCGCCGCCGGCACGTACACGGACACGCTGCCCTGTCTGCCCGACGAGGGGTGGGTCCAGGGCTGCGTGAACGGCCGGATCCGGGTGCGTGCGTCCGACGGGGCGCACTTCGCGAAATCCGGTTCCGGCTACTCGGCGGGCGGGCGCCGCTTCGCCGACGCGATCGACGAAGCGGTCCGCGAGCTGGACTAACCGGCGCTGGTCGTCGTCGCGCCCGCCTCGACCGTGAGCGCCTGGACCATGCCTTCCTGTGCATGCGACTTGGCGTCGTGCTTGTGCCCCGCCTCCTCGAGCGCTTGCTCGCTGGTCGCACCGACAGGCAGGTGGCAGATCGCCACGTAGCGGCCGGGCTTCGTCAGGTCGGCGATGGTGTAACTGGTTTGGCCCTGGGTCGCGAACGTACCCGCGACGGGTACGGCCTTCTTCGCGAGGTCCCTCTCCGAGAGCCCCGCGATCTTCTTCGCCGAGTCCTTGGACTTCACGCGAAGGATGTCGAGCTCATGGATCTCGGCGCCGTTGTCCGTGAACCTCATTGCGACGTTGCCGGCCGGCAGCGTCTTCGGCAGACCCTGGAACTCGTACTCGACACCGGTCACGTCGAGCTGCGGGTAGCCACACGAGGTGTACCGGTACTGCTGGACGGCGTTGAAGTTCTGGTCGAAGGTCGGATCCTCGGACGGATCTTTCCCCGTCTGGAGCGAGCTGCGGGTGGTCGCCACGACGGCCTGAAGTTGAGACGCGATGTCGGGGGGCGTCGTGCTCTCCACCCCGACGAGGGCGGTTTCTACCGCTTGCAGGTCCTTCAGCTTCGGCCTTCCGCCCGACTCGACCTTGGCCACCGCCTTGTCGGTCTTGAGGGCCGCATCGCAGAACCCCGTCACCCCCGGTGTCTGCGCGGCTGCGGGCTCGGCGACGACGAGCGCGCCGGCCGCTGCGAGCGCGACGAACAGAGCGAGCTTTCGCATTGGAACGTCCTCTCTTCCCTGCCTAATTCTCCCAAACCGGGAGAAAACTCTACGAGGCGAGCCTGTCCGCCGCCAGCCTGCGCAAAACCTGATAGTTCGCCTTGCCGGCCGCGTTGCGCTCGAGGGAGTCGACGAAAAGGAAGCGCCGCGGCTTCTTGTAGCCGGCGAGCTTGCGACGACACCACGCCGCCAGCTCGGCCTCGTCGAGGGTGTGGCCCTCGGTGACCTGCACGAGCGCGACGACGATCTCGCCGAAGCGGTCGTCGGGCACGCCGACGGCGACGCAGTCGAACACGCCGGGGTGCTCGCGCAGGACCAGCTCGACCTCCTCGGGGTACACCTTCTCGCCCCCGGTGTTGATGCACGCGGAGCCGCGCCCGAGAAGCCGGATCGTCCCGTCCGCGTCGACCTGGGCGTAGTCGCCGGCGACGGCGTAGCGGCGGCCGTCGATCACCTTGAACGTGTTGCGCGTCTTGTCGGGGTCGCCCCAGTAGCCGAGCGGGATGCGCCCGCCGACGGCGAGGAGCCCGATCTCGTCGCTTCCGGGCGTGACCTCCGTGCCCGTGTCCTCCCGGAACACCTTGACGCGGTCGTCGACGGCGAAGCGCGCCGGCTTGATCTCGGCGTCGTCGGCGGTCGCGGCCTGGCGGCTCGCCATGCCCTCCGTCGCGCCCAGCGAGTCGAGCAGGGTCACCTTCGGGAGGTGTCGCAGCAGCCCCGCCTTGGTCTCGGGGCTCCACGTAACGCCCGAGCTGGTGATCGCCCGCAGTGACGAGAGGTCCCAGCAAGTGGGCTCGGTGTCGAGCGCGGCGAGCAGCGGGCGCGCGAACACGTCGCCGACGATCGTGAGCACCTCGGCCGCGTTGCGCTCGACCTCGCTCCAGACGCGCGCCGGGTCCAGCCCGGGCTCTTCGACGAGGACCACGGCGCCGCCGCCGCTGAGCGTCGACAGGGTGATGAACAGCCCGGTGCCGTGCATGAGGGGGCAGGCGGGCAGGCAGGTCCCGGCCCGCTTGCCCGCCTCCACGGCCGCGATCGGATCGGGCGGGTCGGTGCCCGGCCGGCCCATCCGCCACAGCGACACGTACAGGTCGTCGCTGCGCCACATCACACCCTTGGGCATGCCGGTGGTGCCGCCCGTGTACACGAAGATCAGGTCGTCGCCCGACGGCCGGTGCGCCGGCTCCCACTCCGTCGCCGGCGGTGCCGCCGCCAGCACAGCCTCGTACTGCTCACCCGACTGCAGGGTGAACGGCCGCCACGGCTTCTGGATGCGCTCGACGGCCGTCTTCACGGTGTCGGCGAACGCGGGGCCATGCACGACGGCCTTGGCGTCGGCGTTGTCGACGATGTAGTGGACCTCGTCGGCCAGGTAGCGGTAGTTCACGTTGACGGGCACACACCCGAGCTTCAACGCGGCGAAGAAGGTCTCGAGGTACTCGGGGCAGTTGACGAGGTCGATCGCCACCTTGTCGCCCCGCTCGAGCTCCGCCTCCTGCACGAGGTGCCAGGCGAGGCGGCGGGCGCGGTCGTCGAACTGGCCGAAGGTGATGCGACGGTCACCGCACACGACGGCCTCGCGGTCCGGCGCCGCCGCCGCGATGCCGTGCCAGACGCCGGCGAAGCTCCAGTCGGTCACGTGGCCTCCTTCTCGCCGTCGCAGGGTCCGGCTCGTGCGGCGCCGGTCGGCAAAGTCGCCGTCGCCGCGCGGGAGGCTACCGGCGGTCCCACGCGGTCCCGCCGACTACAGGATCGGGAGCCGGGCGAGGAGGACGACCGCGTAGACGAGAGCGAGCCCACCCAGGACGAGCACGGTGATGCGCATCGACTGCCACACGAAGCGCATCGAGATCCCGGCGAAGAAGAGCACGGTGGCGAAGAACACCGTGGTCAGCACGTAGTTGTCGGTGTGCTCCGTAGCTTTCCTCGCTTCGTCGAAGTGCTTGTCCCCCTGATCGTCGAGCCTTTCGGAGCGTTCGAGGTTGGCGGGGTGGTACTGGGGCTCGAGCAACGGGCTGGACACCGCGCTCTCGTTGTGCAACGGGTCGCCCGCGAGCCAAGCCTCGAAAGCGGGGATGAACTCCGGCCGGAAGCGCCGCCGATAGAGGTCGGCCAGCTCCTGGTTCCCATCCGTCGTGACCTCGAGCCAGCGGTTGAAGTTCAGGAGGTCCTGGGTCCGGTCCTGCGCGCCAGCCGTGGCGGCACGGTTCGCGTGCGCACGCGCGCCGTTCGAGTCCGCGTACTCCTGTGCCTGCTTTCCGCTCCAGCGTGCGCCCTGATAGCCGCTCCACGCGATCCCCAACGTCGCAAGGGCCAGGAGGAGGGTCGCGACGAGCTCCATGACGCGCTCGCTCCTCGCCGACCCGCCCTCTGACTCCGAGAACTCGTGCGGCGTGTGGACGTGGACGTGCTCGGACATGCTGGACGTGGAGCCTACGACGGCTTACGGAATCCGCGGCTGCGACCCACGCGTTCATCACGCGCCGTCGGTAGCGTGCGACCGTGCGCAAACTGGTCGTTTCGTTCGCAATCGCCCTGTCGGTGGCGATCACGTTCGCGCTCACACCGACAAGCGCGACCGCAGCCGATGCATTGCCACCGGGTGACCACGAGCTCACGATCGACTTCGGCGGCAGCGCGCGCGACTACCTCGTTCACGTCCCCGCCCGCGCCGAGCCCGGGCGCAGAGTTCCCGTCGTGTTCAACTTCCACGGCGGCGGCAGCGACGCGCCGGCCCAGAAGGCGTACTCGCAGATGGACGCGACCGCCGACCATCACGGGTTCGTCGTCGTGTACCCGAAGGGCGTCCCGCCCGCCCCGGGTCAACGGAGTCTCCGGACCTGGAACGCGGGCAAGTGCTGCGGCCCCGCGAAGCGGACCGGCGCCGACGACGTCGGGTTCACGCTCGCCGTGCTCGACGACCTCGCCCGCCGCACGCCCGTCGACCGGCGACGCGTCTTCGCGACGGGCATCTCGAACGGCGGCATGATGGCATACCGCCTCGCCGTCGACGCGTCGAAGCGCGTGGCCGCGGTGGCGTCCGTCGCCGGCCAGGTCGAGGTGACGAGGTTCGCACCGAGCCGCCCCGTCCCCGTGATGGAGCTCCACAGCGTCGACGACCCGCGCGCCCTGTACGACGGCGGCCTCGGCCTTCCCTTCCCGGGCACGGCCATCCGCAACCAGTTCGACTCCGTGCAGGACGGCATCGACCGCTGGGTCGCCGCCGACGGCTGCCGGCGCACGCCGACGACCGGCCCGACCGAAACGGGCCGGCCCGGCAGCGGCGACGACGGCGAGACCGCCACGAGGATCGCCTACGCGCCGTGCAAGCAGGGCGCCGAGGTCGTGCTGTGGAAGCTCACCGGGTCCGGCCACGTGTGGCCCGGCACCCCGATCGACGTGAGCGGCACACCCCGCGGCGCGGTGCTCGGCGAGCCCACGAGGATCATCGACGCCAACGAGCTCATGTGGGAGTTCTTCGCCGCGCACCCGTTGCCGAAGCGCTGAGCGCGCCGGCCGCGTCGAGCGCGAGGGGCGGGAGCCACAACGCGACCGGGGTGCGGAACCACCACGCACCCGTCTCGCGGCGCTCGGCACGGCTCGTGAAGCGGTAGTGGTACAGGCGAGCGCGTACGACCGCGGGCGGCCCGTCCGGGAACGGGTTGTCGCGCAGGAGCCCGAGCGTCGGCGCGTCGCCCTCGAGGAGCCGCCGGACGAGCTCCACGGCCCACGGGTACCGCTCGGGCGGCCCCATCGCCGCGAACCACATCAACCAGTCGAGGCGAAGGTGGTACGGCGCGACCTGGGGTGGACGGCGCTTCGGATCCCCGGGCTTCCCCTTGAACTCGTAGGCCCTCCACGTCTCCGAGGTGCCGGCGCGCGCCGAGCCCTCGATGACGATCTCGTAGCGCTCCTTCGTGATGTGACCGAATGCGCCGTACGATCCGACGAAGTGCAACCGGTTGAAGCTGAAGTTCATGAGCTGGCGGCGCGACAGCATGTTCCGGACCGGCCAGTAGCTCAGGACGGCGACGAGCACCGTCAGCGCGATCACGAGCCCCTCGAACCACGACGGTGACGCGACGAGCTCGGGACGATCGAACGGCAACACGTACGCGAGCGTCGCGTCGCCGAACGCGAAGATCGCCAACACGATCGTCAGGAAGTTCAGCCACGAGAAGTTGCCCGACAGGATCAACCACACCTGTGTCAGCACGATGATCGCACCCGCAATGCTTGCGATCGGCTGCGGCGTGAACAGGAAGAACGGGACGACGAGCTGGGCGAAGTGGTTGGCCAGCACCTCGACCTTGTGCGCCCGCTCGGGCAGGTGGTGGAAGTACCAGCTCAACGGGTTGGGCATGGGCTGGGTCTCGTGGTGGTAGTGGAGGCACGTGAGGTCCCGCCAGCAACGGTCGCCGCGCATCTTGATCAGCCCGGCGCCGAACTCGAGCCGGAACAGCAGCCAGCGCATGAGGAACACGACGAGGATCGGCGGCGCGGTGCGCGCGTCGCCGAGGAACACCGCGAGCGCGCCGACCTCGCAGAGCAGCGACTCCCAGCCGAACGAGTAGAAGGTCTGGCCGACGTTCACGATCGACAGGTACAGCACCCACAGCGCCAGCCAGACGAACATCGACGCCCACAGCGGCCCGGCCTGCGGCAGCCCGACGACCACGCTCGCGGACAGCACGATGCCGGCGGCGGCGACGACGGTGAACAGGCGGTCCGAGTAGCGGAGCTGGAAGAGGCTCGGCGCGTCGCGGAAGCGCACCCGGCTCACGAACCGCGGAACGGGCAGCAGTCCCCGCTCGCCGAGCAGCGGCCGGAACTGGTTCCAGGCGGCAAGGAAGGCGACGAGGTACACGACGCCGAGCGCGCGTTCGAACACGAAGCGACTCAGCCAGTACTCGGGCGCCTCGAACCAGTCCATGTCGGATCCGCGCGCTGCTGCCCTCGTGGCCTCGTGCGGCAGCGTAGGTCCTGGGCGAACTCATAGCCCGCGTTCAGCTGCCGTTCAGGCCTGCCCCGGAGACTGCGCGCCGAAACCGACCCCCCGAGAGAAGGGAATCACATGCGCTCCAAGCTCAGGGCCCCTCGGGTCCTCGCCGCCGCCGTCGTGGCGGCCGCGCTCACCGGCGGCTCCGTCCTCGGCGCGACCGCAGTGGCCGGTGCCCAGTCCGACAGCGACCGTCCCCCCGCCGAGGCCGGCCGTCTGCCCGACGGTCGCGGTCCGGGACTCGACGCCGCGGCCCAGGCGCTCGGTGTGAGCGCCGACGACCTGCGGTCGAAGCTGGAAGGTGGCGCGACGATCGCCCAGGTCGCGCAGCAACAGGGCGTCGACGTACAGACGGTGATCACCGCGATGGTCGCCGACGCCACCGCCCACATCGACCAGGCGGTGCAGGAGGGCCGGCTCACGGCCGACCAGGCCGGCGAGCGCAAGGCGAACCTCCAGGACCGGATCACCCGGCTCGTCGACGAAGGCGGGCCGAAGGGCGAAGGACGCGGTCACGGTCCGAAGCTCGACGCCGCGGCCAAGGCCCTCGGGGTGAGCACCGACGAGCTGCGCCGGCAGCTGCAGGGCGGCAAGACCATCGCCCAGGTCGCCGAGGACCGGAACGTCGACGAGCAGAAGGTGATCGACGCGATGGTCAAGGACGCCGAGGAGCACCTCGACCAGGCGGTGCAGGACGGCAAGCTCACGGCCGACCAGGCGAACGAGCGCAAGGCGAACCTGCAGGACCGCATCACGTCGCTCGTGAACAACGGCCCGCAGCGGGGCCGCGACGGCGGGCCCGGTGGTCCGGACCGGCCTGGCGGCGACAGGCAGGGCGGACGACCGGACCAATCCGACATGCAGAGCTCGTAACCGTGGCGGAGTCGGTCCGGGGCCCGGGGCGTCGAGTTCAGGTGCCCTTCAGGGTCCCGGGCCAGACTCTTTGCATGCGCGTCCTCGTCGTCGACGACGACCCGGCCGTGCTCGGCTCGCTCGAGCGGGCCCTGCGCATCGAGGGGTACACGGTCGACGCCGTCGCCGCCGGCTACGACGCGCTCTCCCGGCAGCACGAGACGCCCGCCGACGCCGTCGTCCTCGACCTGCGCCTGCCCGACCTCGACGGCCTCGAGGTGTGCCGGCGCATGCGCGCCGCCGGCGACGGCACCGCCGTCCTCATGCTGACCGCGCGCGACGCCGTGGGGGAGCGCGTCGCCGGGCTCGACGCCGGTGCCGACGACTACCTGGTGAAGCCGTTCGCACTCGACGAGCTGCTGGCGCGCCTCCGGGCGCTGTTGCGACGCACGGAGGCCGACGCCAGCGGCGTACTGGAGTACGCGCACCTTCGCCTCGACCCGGCGACACGCGAGGTGACGTGCGGCGAGCGGCCGCTGGAGCTCACCCGGACCGAGTTCGCGCTACTGGAGCTCCTCGTGCGCAATCCCCGCGTCGTGCTTCCCCGCAGCGTGATCTTCGAGCAGGTGTGGGGATACGACTTCGGGCCCGACTCGAACTCGCTCGAGGTGTTCGTCGGGTATCTCCGCCGCAAGACCGAGGCGGATGGCGAGCCGCGGCTCATCCAGACCGTGCGCGGCGTCGGGTACGTCCTGCGCGAGCGATGAGCCTGCGCGCCCGGCTTGTGCTGGCCGCGGCGCTGGCAGTCGCGGTCGCGGTGACGGCGGCCGCGTTCTTCGTGTACGCGCGCACGACGAACGAGCTGCACCGGGAGGTGGACCAGACGCTGCGGGACCGGGCCGCCAGCCTGGTCCACAACCGCGACCGTCCCGGCTCGCGAGGCGTCCGGCAGGGCGGCCCGAACGGGGGCAACGACCTGTTCGTGCCTCCGCCCGCGCTCGGCGGCGCCGGCGGGCTCGTGCAGACGGTCGACGACCAGGGCGAGGTGCGTACCGGCCCGGACGTCACACCGATCCCGACGACCGACGGTGCCGTCGACGTGGCCCGCGGGCAGGCGCCGCCCTTCTTCACCGACGTCACCGTGGACGGTACGAAGCTGCGCGTCTTCACGACGCGTTGGGACCGGCATCAGGCGCTCCAGGTCGCGCGCCCGCTCACCGAGACCGACGCCGTGGTGAGCGACATGCGGATCGCGCTGCTCGTGACCGCGCTCGTCGGCGTGCTCGTCGCCGCCGCACTCGGCTTCCTGGTGGCGCGTGCCGCGCTGCGTCCCGTCCGGCGCCTCACGGAGGCCGTCGAGGACGTCGCCCGGACCCACGACCTGTCCCGCCGGATCGAGACGACCACGGGCGACGACGAGGTGGGACGGCTGGCGGAGAGCTTCAACACGATGCTCGCGGAGCTCGACGAATCGCAGCGCGCCCAGCGCCAGCTCGCCGCCGACGCGTCGCACGAGCTGCGGACGCCGCTCACGAGCCTGCGCACGAACATCGAGGTCCTCGTGCGCAACGAGAACCTCGATCCGGCCGACCGTGAGCGGCTCCTTCGCGACGTCAACGCCCAGATCGTCGAGGTGTCGGCGATGATCGGCGGGATGATGGAGATCGCGCGGGGAGACGCGCCGATCGACGACGAGATCGCCGACGTGCACCTCGACCACCTCGTTGCCGGGGCGGTCGAGGAGGCGTCGTTCCACTGGCCCGACGTGCGCTTCGTCACCGAGCTGCGCCCGTCCGTGGTGCGCGGGTCCGCGAGCCGGGTCGAGCGCGCCGTGAGCAACCTGCTCGACAACGCCGGCAAGTGGAGCCCGCCGGGCGCGCGGGTCGAGGTCGCCGTCGCCGACGGCGAAGTGTCGGTGCGCGACCACGGGTCCGGGATCGCGCCCGGGGACGTCCCGTTCGTCTTCGACCGCTTCTGGCGCGCCGGCAGCGCGCGCGGAACACCCGGGTCGGGGCTCGGCCTGGCCATCGTCCGTCAGGTCGCCGACCAGCACCACGCCACCGTCACCGTCGAGACCCCCGCCGACGGCGGCACCCGCATGCGCCT
>DATFVT010000037.1:0-3736 GCA_035260105.1 Acidimicrobiia bacterium | reverse complement strand
CGACGACTGCCTCGTCATCACGTCGCGACGCCCCATCGCGGCGGGGGAGGAGATCACCATCTCCTACGGCGACGACTCGGACCTGTGGTTCGACGCCCGCGACGACGCCCTCAGCCCGTCTCGGAACGGCGCGGCGCGCCGCCGCCGGTGAGGTCAGCCGGTGAGCTCGGGTAGGACATCGCGGGCGAACGCCTCGACCTGGGGGCGACCGGCGTCGGGCCAGCCACAGACGAGATAGCCGTAGCCGGCGTCGCGCCACTTCGCCGCGTGCTTGCGCGCCGTGTCGAGGTCGTCGAGCGACAGTGAGCCCGCGCGCATGATCGAGACCGGGTCGCGGCCTGCTTCGGCGGCCAACTGGTCGAGGCGTTCGCTCGACTCTCGCAGTGAGTTGGGCGTGCCCCACGCGTGCCAGACGTCCGCGTAGCGGGCGACGAGGGGGAGGGTGCGACGGGGACCGTTGCCGCCGACCCAGATGGGCGGGTGCGGGCGCTGTACCGGCACGGGACGGAGCTGCGCGTCCCGCAATGACACGACCCGTCCCGCGTAGGACACGACGTCGCCGGTGAACAGTCGGGTGACGATCTCGAGCGCGTCCTCGAGCAGGTCGAAGCGCTCGCCGGTCGGGGGAAACGGGATGCCGAGCTCGCGGTGCTCCTTGTCGAACCATGCCGCGCCCAGCGACAGCTCGAGCCGGCCATGCGACGCGTGGTCGATCGTCAGCGCCTGGGCGGCGAACACCGACGGGTGCCGGTACGTCACGCCGGTGACGAGCAGCCCGAGCCGGATGCGAGACGTCACACCCGTGAGCGCCGCGAGCGTGGTCACGCCGTCGAAGGTCTCTCCCGGCCCTTCGCCGTACATCGGCTGGAAGTGGTCGAAGCCCCACGCGCCGTCGAAGCCGAGGTCCTCGGCGAACCGGACTCTGCCGACGACCTCGTCCCACGGCATCCGCTGTTGCGCGATGTCGAGCCCGAAGCGCATCCCGGGAACGTACCGCACTCGGGTTTCGCGTATTGCGAGCAGAACGCGGCGACGGGAAGGATCGGGCGCATGGACTTCGAACTGCCGGAAGACCTCGTCGCCTACCTCGCCGAGCTGGACGACTTCATCGAGCTCGAGATCGAGCCTCTCCAGGCCCAGGACGACAACGAGCGGTTCTTCGACCACCGCCGCGAGGACGCACGGACCGACTGGGACCGTGGCGGCCTGCCCAACGAGGAGTGGGAGGCGCTGCTCGCCGAGATGCGCCGCCGGGCGGATGCAGCCGGCCACTACCGATACGCGTTCCCGAAGGAGTACGGCGGCAAGGACGGCACGAATCTCGGCATGGCCGTCATTCGGGAGCACCTCGCCCGCAAGGGACTCGGCCTGCACAACGACCTGCAGAACGAGTCGTCGATCGTCGGCAACAACGTCGGCTTGCTGCTCATGCTCCACCACGGCACCGAGGAGCAGAAGGCGGAGTGGGTGCCGAAGCTGCTCGAAGGCACGAGCGGATTCGCGTTCGGGATCACCGAACCCGAGCACGGCTCGGACGCCACGCACATGGAGACGAGCGCCTCGCGCGCCGGTGACGAGTGGGTGATCAACGGCGAGAAGACGTGGAGCACCGGCATGCACAAGGCGCCGTACGAGCTCGTGTTCGCCCGGACGTCGGGCCGGGCCGGCGACGGCGAAGGCATCACCGCGTTCCTCGTGCCCACGAGCAGCCGAGGGTTCGAGATCGTCGAGTTCCTCTGGACCTTCAACATGCCGACCGACCACGCCCACGTCCGGCTGACGGACGTGCGCGTGCCGCAATCTGCCGTGTTCGGCGGCGAGGGCAAAGGGCTCGGCGTCGTGCAGCTGTTCTTCAACGAGAACCGCATCCGGCAGGCGGCGTCGTCGCTCGGCGCGGCCGAGTACTGCCTCGACCAGGCGATCGCCTACGCCAACGAGCGCGCGCCGTTCGGGAAGCCGCTGTCACACAACCAGGGCATCCAGTTCCCGATCGTGGAGCTCGTGACCCAGTGCGAGATGCTCCGGACGCTCATCCGACAGACGTCGTGGAAGATGGACGAGTACGGCGCCTTCTCCGTCTCGAAGGAGGTGTCGATGTGCAACTACTGGGCGAACCGGCTGTGTTGCGAGGCGGCCGACCGCGCGATGCAGGTCTTCGGCGGGTTGGGCTACTCGCGGCACCAGCAGTTCGAGCACATCTACCGCCACCACCGCCGGTACCGGATCACCGAGGGCTCCGAGGAGATCCAGATGCGCCGCGTGGCGGGCTACCTCTTCGGCTTCATGAAGCAGCAGGCGCCCAAGGGCGTGACGTAGGGCGGGTCGCGGAACTGCTCTCGCCCGTGAACTCGACTGCGTGGTCAATCGAACATCGCGCCGCAGCTGATGTTGATCGCGGCTCCGGTGATCGAGGCCGCCCGGTCTGAGGCGACGAACGCGGCCACGTTGCCCACGTCGGCGAGCGTCGCCGTGCGACCGAGCAGCGTCGGGCCCTCGATGGTCGCGACGATGTCCTCGACGCCGGGGAAGTCATCGGGGAGGGTCTCGGCGATCCCACCTGTTCGTAGGCTCACGGCGCGGACGCCGAACTTCCCGAGCTCGCTGGCGAGCTGCCGGCGCAACGCTTCGATGGCTTCGAGCGCGATCTGGAAGCCGCCGATCGAGTAGTCCCGGACGGGATCGCCCGAGCCCCCGAAGAAGAGGATCACGCCCGATCCCTGCGTGATCATCTCGCGGGCCGCCGCCCGCGCGGTGAGGAACTGGGTGCGGGTGGCGGTGGCGATCGGGCTCAGGAAGTCGTCGACAGGCATCTCGGCGAGGGGAGTCCCTTGCACGTCGTTCACGCCGATCACGTTGACGGACACGTCGAGTCGCCCGGTCCGGGCGACGACGTCGGCCGCGTGCGCGTCGACCGCCGCCTCGTCGAGCGCGTCGACGACGGCGGTGTCGACCGTGCCCCCGCCGGCGCGCAGGGCCTCGGCGGCAGCGTCGAGGGTGCCCTGGGTGCGTCCGGCGAGGAACACGTGCGCGCCCTCGCGGGCGAACGCGGTGGCCATCGCCCGGCCGATGGACCCACCACCTCCGTAGATCACCGCCGTTTTGCCGTCGAGCAGCATCGGTCCTTCCTCTGCCGTCACGCGAGCGTGCGGAGCAGGTCGTCGAGAGCCGCGTAACTCTGGTTGAGACCGTCCGCCATGCCGGAGGCGAGCATGCCGTCACGCTCGTCGGTGGTGTGGAACAACGAGGTGGTGACGACCTTGGTGCGACCGTCGCCGAGATCCTCGAACTCGGCGGCGTCCACGGTGACGTAGCCGGGCATGCCGTCCCATTCGAACGTCTGCACGAGACGCTCGTGCGGTGTCACTTCCCTGTAGCGGCCCTCGAAGCCGTGGACGCCGTCGTCGCCGTGCTCGACGAATCGCCAATGGCCGCCCCGCTCGACCTCCATGCGCTCGATGACGAGCTTGTTGCCGCGCCCCCACCACTGCGCGACCAGTTCGGGATCGGTGAACGCCTGCCAGACGCGCTCGACCGGTGCGTCGAAGATCCGTTCGATGCGGATCTCGCGGTCGGACGGGGTGCTGATCGTTGCGGTTGCGTGCTCGACGGAGGGGCTCATGTCGAGGCTCCTTTCGTGCGCTCGAGGAAGTCGCCCAGTCGGTCGAGGCGGGCTTCCAGCATCTGCTCGTGCCGCGCGATCCACGCGGTCTCTTCGTCCAGCCGGCGCGGGCCCAGG
>DATFVT010000036.1:0-2055 GCA_035260105.1 Acidimicrobiia bacterium | reverse complement strand
GGGCGGCGACGGCGTCGCCGACGCGCAGCACCTCGGGAACCCGACCTCGGAGCGCGAAGTCGAGGCCGTCGTTCGGCAGGCCGTGTGTCCGGATCACGACCCAGTCGGCGGGAATCGTGTCGAACGCGAGCGAGAGCGTGTCGACAAGCGTCACCCCGTGATCGCCGATCGAGACCATCGCCGTGTTCGGCCGCCAGCGCGCACCGGCGCGGGCCATGCGCGGAAGCGCCGCCGCCATCGTCTCCGGGTCGAGCAGCATCGGCGTCGGTAGCGGGCACGCCACCGTCACGTCGACGCCGCCCGCGGCCAGCCGCTCGCCCAGCCCGATCGCCTCGATGTGGCCCACGACGTCGAGGACGACGACCCGGCCGTCGAGCTGGTCGGCGTCGACCAGTGCGCGCTCGTGGTCGATCACGAACGGCTGGTCGCTGCCCGGAACGGGCATTGGGTGCCACTTCGACGCGCCGCTCGTCGTCGCCCGTGCGCCCGTCGCGACCACGACCGCGTCCGGCCCGAGCGCGACCACTTCGTCGGCGGTGGCGTGCACGCCGAGCCGTACGTCGACGCCGCGCCGCTCGCACTCCTCCGCCCGCCAGTCGGCGAAGTCGGCGAGCTCGCCGCGGCCGGGGAGCTGCTGGGCGAGCCGGATCTTGCCGCCCAGCTCGTCGCCCCGCTCGAGCAGCGTGACCTCGTGCCCGCGCGCCGCGGCGACCCATGCCGCCTCGAGCCCGGCGGGCCCGCCGCCGACCACGACGACGCGCTTGGCTGTGATCGCGGGCCGCAGCGTGCCGATGCCGAGCTCCGCCTCCCGGCCGACGGCCGGGTTCGTCACGCACGTGATCGGCAGGCTCTGGATGAGGTTGCCGTAGCACCCCTGGTCGCATCCGGTGCACCGGCGGATGGTGCTGTCGTCGCCGGCGCGCGCCTTGGCCGGCCAGTCGGGATCGGCGATCAACGCTCGCACGAGCGTGATCGCGTCGGCCTCGCCCCGCTCGAGGACGCCTTCGGCCTCGTCGGGAGTAAGGATTCGGTGGACGGCGAACACGGGCGTGTCGCGCAGCGCCTTCTTCACCGTGTGCGAGGCGTACACGCCGAGCAGGTGCGGCGCGTACAGCGGCCGCACCATGCCCATGCCCGACACGCCCACGCTCACGTGCACGAAGTCGACGAGCCCGGCGTCCTCCAGCCGCGCCGCGATCTCGGCGGCGTCGTCGGCGGTCAACCCGGACGCGTCGCGCTGCTCCTCGTCGCCGACGAGGCGGAGGCCGACGGCCGCGCTTTCACCCGCCGCCGCGCGCACGGTCTCGAGCACCTCGACGCAGAACCGCATACGGTTCTCGAGGCTGCCGCCGTACTTGTCGGTGCGGTGGTTGCTCTTCGGCGACAGGAACTCGTGGATCAGGTACCCGTGGGCGCCGTGCACCTCGACGCCATCGAACCCGCCGGCGACGGCGTTGGCGGCCGACCGCCCGAAGTGCTCGACGACCTCGCGGATCTCGTTCCGTTCGAGCGCCTTGGGCGGCTCGTTGTAGTTGGCGACTGCCGACGGCGCCCACGCCGGCAGCTTCGACCACGTCCCGTCGTTGACTCCGCCGTTGTGCGCGAGCTGGAGAAACGCGAGCGCGCCGTGCTCGTGGACGGGCGCCGTCACCTCCTCGAAATGCGTGATCGCGGCCTCGTCCCACGCGATCGCGTTGTTGCGCATCTGGTACGCCGTCGTGGGGTGCACCTGGGCCTGCCCCGCGACGATCACTCCCGCGCCGCCCGCCGCCCGCTCGCCGAGATACCGACCGTACCGGGCGCCGTAGTAACCCGGCTCGCCGACGGTCGCCGCCGGCTCGACGAACTGCGTGAAGTGCGCGCCGCACACGACGCGGTTCGGCGCCGTCACCGGCCCGATGCGCAACGGCGAGAACAGCCGGGTCAGCGCGCCGTCAGTCACGGGAACTCGAGCGAGCACTCCTGGTCGAGCCTCAGCACCTCGGTGAGCCGCCCGAACGCCAGGAAGTCCGCGATGCAGATCGTGAGGTCGAGGATGTCGGCGTCGTCGAAGTG
>DATFVT010000035.1:0-3188 GCA_035260105.1 Acidimicrobiia bacterium | reverse complement strand
GCCCGAGGCGATCGGATCGTCGAGCGAGCTGCGGGCGGCGGGAAGAACCGACCGGGACGTCATCCTGCTGTGGGTGACGGTGGCGGCGGTGTGCGCGCTCGCGACCGTCGTGGGGTACGGGCTCGCCGATGTGGCGTCGTCGGGGCTCCAGGGCGGTATCAACGGCTTCGCGGCCGGCGCGCTCCTCGTCATGCTCGTCGACACGATGATCCCGGACGCGCGCCAGAAGGCGGGCCCGGTCGCCGGCGTCGTGACGGTGCTCGGGTTCGCCGTCGGTGCCGGCCTGTCCGGGCTGTCGACGTAGACCGCCGTGACGCAGCCGATCGGCCGCCGCATCCTCGCTCTCGTCGCCTTGCTGGCGAGCTGTGCCGCGCTCGTCCTCGTCCCCCTCAGCCTCTACGACAACATGGCAGGACTGATCGTGGGCATTGCGTGCCTCGCGCTCGCGACCATGGCGATGTTCGCGGCACTGGTCACCCGGGGAGCGGTGCGGTGGATCGCCGCCACCGCGTCGCTCGTGCTCGCGCTGGCGGTGATCGTCGACCTGGTGGTCATCACCGACGACTGGCTCCAGGCTCTCCTGCTCGTCGCATTGACGGCCATCGCCGTCGTCGCAACCCACACCGTGTTGCATTCGGCGCTGACCGACCGTCTGCGGACGTCGACGCTGGTGCCGGTTCCGCCGGCGACGGACGCCGTGCTCCTCGTCAACCCCAAGTCCGGCAGCGGCAAGGCCGAGAAGTTCGGCCTCGTCGACGAGTGCGCCCCACGACGAATCGAGCCCATCGTCCTCGGCCGAGACGACGATCTCGAGGCGCTGGCCGAGCGGGCCGCCGCCTCGTTCGCCGACGTCATCGGCATGGCCGGCGGTGACGGCTCCCAGGCGCTCGTGGCCGGCGTCGCTGCCCGCCACGAGATCGCCCACGTATGCGTCCCGTCGGGAACGCGCAACCACCTCGCGCTCGACCTCGGCTTGAACCGCGACGACGTCGTCGGCGCGCTCGACGCGTACGGCGACGCATTCGAGCGGACGATCGACCTCGCCACCGTGAACGGACTCACGTTCGTCAACAACGTGTCCCTGGGCCTGTACGCGGCAGTCGTCCAGTCAGACGCGTACCGCGACTCCAAGATGTCCACGACGCTCGACGAGCTCCCCGACCTCCTGGGAAAGACGGCCGAGCCCTTCCGCCTCCGCTTCACGACGCCGGCGGGCGACCGTTTCGACCATGCGCACGTGATCCACGTGTCCAACAACCCGTACGCGACGCACTCGTTCGTCGGCGGCGGATCCCGGCCCCGCCTGGACGGCGGTGTGCTCGGCGTGACGACTCTGCTGATCGACCGGGCGGCCGACGTCCCGGCGCTCCTGGCGCTCGTGAAGGCAGGGCGAGTCGATTCGTTCCGCGGGTATCGGGAGTGGACCGCCACGTCGTTCCGGGTCGACGCCGACGAGCCGGTGCCAGCGGGAGTCGACGGTGAGGCGATGCGCCTGCGCCCGCCGCTGCTCTTCGAGGCCCGGCCGGGCGCGGTGCGGGTGCGCGTACCCCGCCACGCCTCCGGCCTGTCGCCGGGAGCGCTCGCGGAGATGCCGTTGGCGCGCCGATTGGGAGCGCTCGTGCGCGTCGCGGCCGGCCGGCCGGTCTAACGTCGTGTCAGCGCGGTGGCGGCCCGCAGAGACGCGGGCCATACTCACGCCGCTACCTTCGAGGGAGGTTTGGGCATGGTGCTCGCGGCCGAGTGGACGTTCGGCGATTTCGTTCTGGGCGTCCTCTACGTCTTTGCGTGGGTCATCCTCTTCTGGCTCATCATCACGGTCTTCATCGACGTGTTCCGACGCCGGGACATCAACGGGTGGGTCAAGGCGCTGTGGGTGATCGTCGTCATCCTCATCCCCTGGTTGGGCGTGCTGATCTACCTCATCAGCCAGCACGACGGCATGGCCCGGCGGAGCGAGAAGGCGGCGGTCCAGGAACGCGAGGAGCTGCGGCACGCCGTGGGCTACAGCCCCGCCGACGAGCTCGAGAAGCTCGACAGGATGAAGAGCGAGGGCAAGCTCTCGGACGACGAGTACCGGAAGCTGCGCGAGCGCGTCCTCGCGTAGGCGCGCGAAGTCGAGGCCGGCGCCGCCGCCGGACTCGACGGCCGGTAGGGTCGAGTGAATGGCATGGTCGCCTGATCCCGACGCGCTCCGCGGCTGCGTCGCGGTCGTCGCGGGCGCCACGCGGGGCGCGGGGCGCGGCATCGCCGCCGCGCTGGGCGAAGCCGGCGCCACCGTCGTGTGCACCGGTCGCAGCTCGAGAACGGGGTCGGCGCGGTCCGACTACGAGCGCGACGAGACGATCGAGGAGACGGCCGACCTCGTCAGCGACCTCGGGGGAACCGGCATCGCCGAGGTCGTCGACCATCTCGACCCCTTCCAGGTGAAGGACCTCGCGGAGCGCATCCGGCGCGAGCACGGGCACATCGACGTCCTGGTGAACGACATCTGGGGCGCCGAGCTCCTCAAGGGCGGCCCGACGGACTGGAACAGGCCGATCTGGGAGCTCGACCTGGATGACGGCTTGCGCATCCTGCGGCTCGCCATCGACACGCACCTCATCACGTCCCACTATGTCCTCCCTCTCGTCGTCGACCGGCCGGGCGGACTCGTGGTGGAAATGACCGACGGGACCGCGGCGCACAACGCGACGCGCTACCGGATCTCGGTCTTCTACGACCTGGCCAAGGTGGCGGTGAACCGTCTCGCGTTCTCCCAGGGTCACGAGCTCGCACCCCTCGGCGCCACCGCGGTGGCCATCACCCCGGGATGGCTCCGCTCCGAGATGATGCTCGACGCCTTCGGCGTGACCGAGGAGAACTGGCGCGACGCCGTCAGCCCGCCGTCGGGCCGAGAGCCCACCGCCCCACCCGACTTCGGCGTGTCGGAATCGCCTCGCTACGTCGGGCGCGCCGTCGTTGCGCTCGCATCCGACCCGGATCGCGCGCGGTGGAACCAGCAGTCGCTCGACTCCGGGCAGCTGGCGCGCGAGTACGGCTTCACGGACGTCGACGGATCCCAGCCCGACAGCTGGCGCTTCATCGAAGAGGTCCGCGAGCCCGGGCACGAGGCCGACCTCGACGGCTATCGGTGACCCGGTGGCGCAACGCGAGACCGGCCGTCTGCGGCGCCTGGCCGACGAGCTCCA
>DATFVT010000034.1:0-3797 GCA_035260105.1 Acidimicrobiia bacterium | reverse complement strand
TCCGGTGCTGCTCGACCTGGCGCCCGCCGGCGCCGAGCGCGTGTACGCCGGGAAGGCACCGGGCGGTAACGAGATGAGCCAGGACGAGATCAACGCCCTGCTCGTCGAGCGCGGGCAGGACGGGCAGGCGGTCGTCCGGCTCAAGGGCGGCGACCCGTTCGTGTTCGGACGCGGCGGCGAGGAGGCCGAGGCGCTCTCCGCCGCCGGCGTGCCGTTCGAGGTCGTCCCCGGCATCACCAGTGCCATCGGCGCGCCCGCCTACGCCGGCATCCCGGTCACGCACCGCGGCGCATCGACGCACGTCACCGTCGTCACCGGGCACGAGGATCCCGCCAAGGGGAGCGGGGACGTCGACTGGGACGCGCTGGCCAAGGCCGGCGGCACGCTCGTGATCCTGATGGGCGCGGGGCGGATCGGGGAGATCGCGGATCGGCTCGTCGCCGGCGGTCTCGCACCCGACACGCCGGTCGCGGCCGTTCGCAACGGCACCCGCGCCGACCAGCGCTCCGTGCGCGCGACCCTCGCGACCGTTGCCGACGCCGGGGTGCAGGCGCCGGCGGCGATCGTCGTCGGCGAGGTGGCCCGTCTCGACCTGACGTGGTTCGAGTCCCGACCCCTGTTCGGCCGGTCGGTGGTCGTGACCCGCGCCCGCGAGCAGGCGAGCGAGCTGCGGCGGCGCCTCGAGGCGCTCGGCGCCGAGGTCGTCGAGCTCCCGGCCATCGCGATCGAGCCCGTCGCCTTCGACCTTCCCGACCTCGCCCGCTACCGCTGGCTCGTCTTCACGTCGGCCAACGGCGTGGCGGCCTTCTTCGACCGCGGCCTCGCGCCCGCGGGGCTGGACGCCCGCGCTCTCGCCGGGATCCGGGTGGCGGCGATCGGGCCCGGCACGGCCGCCGCCCTGGCCGGCCGCGGGCTGCAAGCCGACCTGGTCCCCGAGCGGTTCGTCGCCGAGGCGCTGCTCGAGGCCTTTCCCCCCCCGACGACCGGCGACGAACGCGTGCTCGTGGCCCGGGCCGCGCAGGCGCGCGACGTGCTTCCCGCCGGCCTCGCGGAGCGCGGCTACGCCGCCGACGTCCTCCCCGTCTACCGGACCGTGACGGCGTCGCCCGATCCCGCCGTGCTCGAACGGGTCCGGGGTGGCGGCGTGGACGCGCTCACGTTCACGTCCTCGTCGACGGTGACGAACCTGTGCGACCTCGTCGGCGACGCACCGACGCCGCAGCCACTCGTCGTGTCCATCGGTCCGATCACGTCGAAGACCGTGATGGAGCGCGGCTTGCGCGTGGACGTCGAGGCCACCGAGCACACGATCGACGGCCTCGTCGACGCGCTCCTAAACGCATTTCGCGCTTCGCGACGCGGCTGACCCCTTCCCCGGCGACGCCGATTCGCACGTCGCAACTGTGGGCGGGGTCGGTGGGGGCGTCGTGCCGAGCAGCATCCCGGTGATCTGGTTCGCGACCCAAGCTGCGCCGTCGCCGTCGAAGTGGAACCCGTCCAGAGCGCGCGGCTTGATGCCGGGTGCCACCTCCTCCGGGCAGGGCGGGCCGTTCGGGCACAGCATCGTCGGCAGGTCGATGAGGGTGACCTTGTCCGTGTGCCGGCTCGCGTACGAGCGCAGGACCTTCGCCAGCTGGACGAGGCGGGCGTCGCCGGCCGGGTTGGCGAGCCCGCGCACGCTCGGGTACGCGCGCGGCGCGGTCGGGACGAGCACGAGCCGGGCGCCCCTCGCCGTGAGGCGGGCGGCGGCGGCGTCGATGTGCGCCAGGATCGCCTTGTTGCCGGCGATGGTGCCGAAGTGGACGAGCTGGCCGTCGAGCACACGGTTGGGCCACGCCTCCCACTCGCTCAACCAGATGACGACGTCCGGGTTCTCGCTCGCGAGCAGGCGATTCTGCTGCGCCGAGGTGATGGTGGCGCACTGGCTCGTGTCGCCGTAGATGTCGACGTAGGGGCGGCCGTCATCGAGCTTCGGGTCGCCGTCGATGACGCTGCAACCGATCCGTGCCGCCGACTCCACTTCGATGCCGTGCGGCGCCGCCGCGTCGCGCAGGAACGGGAACATCGTCTCCGCGGTCGAGTCGCCGACGACCAGGATGCGCTGTGGTGGTGGAGGAGACTGGTTCGGGGCCGCTCCGGCCGGCCGGACAGCCGAGCACGCCAACACGGCGAACGCGACCAGTGCTCCGACGCGTCCGGTCATCAGGCGGGAGCGTAGGCGAGCCCGTGCCGGCGGAACCGCGCGCGACGGGCAGTACCCTTGCGGTTGTGGCGTTCCCCGAGCACCGGCCGCGACGTCTGCGCCGTACGGCTGCGCTGCGTCGCCTCGTCGGTGAGACGCACGTCGCCGTCGACGACCTCGTCGCACCGCTCTTCGTGAAGGAGGGGATCGACGCCCCCGAGCCGGTGGCGTCGATGCCGGGCGTCCTCCAGCACACCCAGGAGAGCCTCCGCAAGGAGGTGCGCGCGCTCGCCGACCTCGGCGTCCCCGCCGTCGTGCTCTTCGGCGTGCCCGCGGCGAAGGACGCCACCGGGTCGGGCGCCGACGCCCCTGACGGGGTCGTGCAGGTCGCGTTGCGGTCCCTTCGTGACGAGGTCGGCGACGATCTCGTGCTCATCGCCGACAACTGCCTCGACGAGTACACGGACCACGGACATTGCGGTGTGCTGACGCCCGACGGCGAGGTCGACAACGACGTCACCATCCGGCGCTACGCGGAGATCGCCGTGTCGCAGGCCGACGCCGGCGCCGACGTGGTCGCGCCGTCCGGGATGATGGACGGGCAGGTCGGCGCCATCCGCGCCGCGCTCGACGCGGCGTCGCACTCCGAAACTGCGGTCCTCGCCTACTCGGCGAAGTACGCGTCCGCGCTCTACGGGCCGTTCCGCGACGCCGCCGAGTGTGCGCCGCAGTTCGGCGACCGCCGCGGGTATCAGATGGACCCTCGCAACGCCCGCGAGGCCGTCGAGGAGACCGCCCTCGACGTCGACGAGGGCGCCGACATGGTCATGGTGAAGCCGGCGCTCGCGTACCTCGACGTCATCAGCGCCGTGTGCGAGGCGGTCGACGTGCCGGTCGGCGCGTTCCACGTCAGCGGTGAGTACGCGATGGTCAAGGCCGCCGCCGAGCTGGGCTGGCTCGACGGCGACGCCGTCGGGTTCGAGCACCTCGTCGCAATCAAGCGGGCTGGCGCCGACTTCGTGCTGACGTACCTCGCGCGCGAAGTTGCCGAACGGCTCCGCACGGCAGGCTCGTGAGCGGGGTCCCTGCGGCAGGGGCCGGGGTTCCCCCGGCCCCGGGTCGAGACGATAGTCGGCTGGAGCACGTGCGCAAGCACGTGCGACCAGAGAGCTGACCTTTGGCCGAATCGCTCTTCGACCGGGCGCGGGCGCGCATCCCGGGGGGCGTCGACTCCCCCGTGCGCGCGTTCGGAGCAGTCGGCGGTGAGCCCTTCTTCGTCGCGCGAGGCGAGGGGGCGTATCTCGTCGACACCGACGGGCGTCGCTACGTCGACTACGTGCAGTCGTGGGGTGCCTCGATCCTCGGGCACGCGCACCCGAAGATCGTCGAAGCCGTGCAGCGGGCGGCTACCGACGGGACGTCCTACGGCGCGCCCACCGCCCGCGAGGTGGAGCTCGCCGAGACGATCTGCGCGCGTGTCCCGTCGGTCGAGAAGGTGCGTCTCGTCTCGTCGGGGACCGAAGCGGCCATGACCGCGGTCCGCCTCGCGCGTGGCGCGACCGGCCGGGCGAAGATCGTCAAGTTCGCCGGCGGCTACCACGGGCACGTCGACGCG
>DATFVT010000033.1:0-2934 GCA_035260105.1 Acidimicrobiia bacterium | reverse complement strand
GCGTTGCTCACGACCGCGTCGACGCGACCAAACCCGTCGACTGCCGTACGTACGATCGCTTCTCCGCCGTCCGGGCTCGCAACCGACTCGTGAGATGCGACCGCACGGCCACCCGCGCGCTCGATCTCCTCGACGACCTCGTCCGCAACGCCGGGGTCCGACCCCTCCCCGTACATAGTGCCGCCGACGTCGTTGACGACGACGGCCGCGCCTCGGCGAGCAAGCTCCTTGGCGTACAACCGACCGAGCCCGCGGCCTGCTCCGGTGACGATGACCACTTGCCCGCTGAAGTCGATCATGCGTGTCCGGCTCCCCTCGCGACGAGGCGCGTCGATTGACCGGACGCGAAAGCGCATCCTACGGTGAAACAACCATTAGGTTACGCACGCGGTTCGCTGGTGCTGAGGAGGCGTGGTGCCGGACGTCGACGTCGGCCGCTTCGGGTTGCTCGCGTCGGCGATCGCCGGGCAGCCGATGGACGTCGCGGCGGGCGCGCCTGGCGAGTCGGCATGGACCGATGGGACGACGATCTTCGTCGACGCGGATGACAGCAATGCGCTTCCCAGCAGTGCGGTCCAGGCTTCCCTGGTCGCCTCGGGGAGCCTCGCGCCGGCGCTCATGGAAAGGCTCGCCCGGAGGCCGGCGCCCACCGGGCGATATCTCGCGCTCGAGGGGCACCGCGCCCTTGCCGCCATGGAGGACGTTCTCCCCGCTTCTGTGAGACGCCTCGTCGACCTCGAGACCGCAGCACGCAGCGAGTCGGCAGAACAGTCGCTCGAGCTCGCGATCGGTCGGGCCGCGGTCCCGGATCCGCCCGCGGTCTTCGGCGCGATCCGACCGAAGCGCGTCCGTACGCCGGTCGACGCGGCCGGCGATGCACCGTCGGCCCGGCACACACCGCGACACGACGAAGGCACCCTGCACGACCTCGACGACGAGATCGACGAGGACCCACCCGCGCTCGATTTCCTCTCGAGCCCTGTCGGCGGCGGTGGGCCCATCGGCCGGCTGCTCAAGCGCCTGCTGGGCGACGCGCGCTCGGGTGGGAGCGGTGCGCCGGGCGCCGACGCGCCGACGCACCGAACGCATGGCTCTCGCCGGGTTGCGAGACCTTCCGCCGTCACGACGGGGGTCGCGTCCCTGCCCGACGACGTCGAGCTCGTCGCCCTTGGGGGCGCCGTCGCCGTCTATCCGGAATGGGACGTGTTCCGACGGCGCTACCGGCGCGACTGGTGCACCGTGATCGAGCGTGCGGTGGAGTCGACGTCCGGGTCCGCGGTCGGCGCGCCCCATGCGGGCGCGCTGCGGCGCGCGCTGGCGCGTCTGGGCCTGGAGCTCGAGCGGCGGCGGCGGCAACCGCACGGTGACGACATCGACCTCGACGCCGCGGTCGAGGCCTTCGTCGAGAGCGCCGCGGGCTCCGCTCCCGATGAAGCGCTCTACGTGGACACCGTCCGGTCGCGGCGCGACCTGTCGGTCCTGGTGCTGCTCGACGTCTCGGGGTCCGCGGGCGAGCCGGCCGCGACGGGTGGCACCGTGCACGAGCATCAGCGGGCGGCTGCTGCCGGGCTCGTCGCCGCCCTGGCGGATCTCGGTGACCGGGTTGCCCTCCACGCCTTCCGTTCGCAGGGGCGGACGGCCGTCGAAGTGCTCCCCGTCAAACACTTCGACGACGCGTTCGATGCGGCAGCGCGGCGGCGCTTGGGCGGCGTCGTCCCGCGCGCCTACACGCGGCTCGGCGCGGCGATCCGGCACGGCGCGGCGGTTCTCGAAGCCACCGGTGGGACCTCGCGGCGCATGCTCGTCGTCTTCTCCGACGGCTTCGCGTACGACCACGGCTACGAGGGCGCGTACGGCGAGGCCGACGCCCGCCGCGCGCTCGCCGAGGCAAGACGCCGGGGCACCGCCTGCCTCTGTCTCAGCATCGCGGCGGCGACCGACCCCGACGCGCTGCGACGGGTCTTCGGCACCTCTGCGCACGCCCGGATCCCGCGGGAGGACCAGCTCCCCGCGATGGTGGGTCCGTTGTTCCGATCGGCGCTCCGGTCGGTGGAGCTGCGGCGCCGGGCGTGGCAGCGCGCGCACCGCACGCGGGAGCGATTGCAGGTCGAGAGGAGAACGGCGTGACGCCGGGGACGCGGCCGTACTACGTGCCGGTCGGCAACGAGGAGCAGGTGTTCGGCGCCGCGTACCGGCAGGGCTTGTCGGTCCTGCTGAAGGGCCCGACCGGCTGTGGCAAGACCCGCTTCGTCGAGGCGATGGCTCACGACCTCGGGCGGCAGCTGGTGACGGTGGCCTGCCACGACGACCTCACCACGGCGGATCTCGTCGGGCGGTTCCTGCTCGAGGGTGGCGACACCACATGGGTCGACGGGCCCCTGACCCGGGCAGTGCGTGAAGGAGCGATCTGCTACCTCGACGAGGTCGTGGAGGCGAGGCAGGACACGACCGTGGTGCTGCACCCGCTGGCGGACCATCGTCGCCAGCTTCCGATCGACCGCCTCGGCGTCACGCTCGACGCGGCATCGGGCTTCTGCCTGGTCGTGTCCTACAACCCCGGCTACCAGAGCGTCCTGAAGGACCTCAAGGACTCGACCCGTCAGCGCATGGTCGCGATCGAGCTCGACTTTCCGCCGGTCGAAGTCGAGGAGAAGGTGGTCGCGCACGAGGCGGGCGTCGATCACGAGATGGCACAGCGGCTCGTGCATCTCGGCCAGGCGATCCGCCGGCTCGAGGGGGTGGGGCTTCGGGAGGTCGCGTCGACGCGGGTGCTGATCGCCGCCGGTCGGTTGGTCGGCGAAGGACTCCCGGTTCGTGATGCCGCGCGATCCGCCGTCGCCGGCGCGCTCACCGACGACCCCGTGGTGAGCGCCGGCCTCGTCGAGATGATCGACGCGTACCTGGACGACGAACCTGCGTGAGCGATTGCCGTTC
>DATFVT010000032.1:0-5509 GCA_035260105.1 Acidimicrobiia bacterium | reverse complement strand
CGAAGACGGTGACGACGACGAAGACGACCGCCATGATCACGAGCAGCCCCGTCGCCCGTCGCTTCATCGCACGGAGCCGCTGCACGCGGTCGGCCTCTTCGCGGACGGGGGGCGGGGCCGAACCCGGACCGGCCGCGACCGGCGCCGTCGATTCCGAGCGCGGCTCGTCGTCGCTTCGGGTCTGGAGAGAGGTCATGACGACAGTGTTGCGAACGGGCCGTCGTCGACGACGTGCACCCCGGCGCCGGTCATCACTTGTCGTTACCCGACGGGGGCGACGGTCACTCTCGTGCTTCTCAACCAGGTCCCTCCGTCGTCGCCCCGCCCACGATGGCACCGAGATCGACGACGCTGTTCGGATCCGGTTGCGGGACGTCGACCTTGGTGCCGAGATCGAAGAACTCGAACTCCACCGAGCCCGGCGTGACCACGGTTCCGCCCTTGAGCCTCAGACGGAGCTTTCGCACCCGACCCTTTCCGTCGATCCACACGTCGGCGGGGATGGTTCGGGTCCCGAGGGCGATCACACTGGTCTCCACCCGGTCGCGCTGCGCCTCCGGCGCGTTGCTGATGGCCTTCGCCAGGTCGAGCGTGACACGGTAGTGGGTCGTGTCGACGCCTCGGACCTCGTCGGTGCCGACACGCGTCACTCGACCGGTCGCACCACGGAGCGCATCGAGGCTCGAGCTCGGGTCCCGTTGGACGACCTCCGACGTCCCGAACACGGCCGGATCGAGCTGGAGCCACTCCTTGCCCTCCGGGACCGACTCGAAGCCCGGCTCGTTGCGAAGCGCGTTCAGTCCCAGGAGCACCGTGCCGTTCAGCAAGAGCCCGCGAACCTTCTCGTTGCCCGGCACGCCCAACGCGGCAAGGCTCGTGGAGTACTCACCGGCTTGCCGTGAGAAGTCGAACGTCCCGTCGAAGGCGACCTTCGACCCGGCACCACCCGCGTCCTGGCGGGAGCGTCCGCGGAACTTGGCGCTTCCCGACTTGACGAGCTCGTCGCCCGACCTCGCGACGCGGTCGAGGTCGCGGTTCGAGTTACCGGCGGCGGCAACGCCCGTCCCGGCCGTCTCCGCCGTCAGCAGGGCCGTCGCCACGACGAGGGCCACGAGCACGACGCGGGTGCGACGGGTGAGAGTCATCCGTCGTCCCGAGCGTCGCCGGCGGCGGGCGGATCGCCCGGTGGGCGGCGGCGGCTGCGGACGACCTCGACCAGGGCGTCGGCCGCGAGCAAGGCCACGGCGAGCCAGCCGAGCACGTGCACGCGGTCGAAGAAGGTCGGCCATTCGAAGACCGGCGGGTATTCGTTGAGCGTCTGTTCCAGAAGCACGTAGAACGCGGCGAGGCCCAGCGCCACGGGGGCGCCGATCGCGAGCAGGACACGCCAGCGCGGCCGGAGCAGCGCGGCCAGGACGAGGAGGCCGACGAGCAGCCCCGGCACGGGCTTGATCAGCACGGCGGCGGCGAGCCCGACGCCGATCGCCGTGGCTGCGATCACGAGGCCGGACGGGCGGGTCCCGACGGCGACGAACGGCCAGCGGAACGCCGGCGGCGCGTCGAACGCGGTCCCGCTTGCCGGCTCCGCCGGCTGCGCCGCCACGGCCCGACGCCGGCGCGACAGCAGCCCGAGCGCGAGCGCCGTGCACAACAACATGGTGACGCCCGAGATCGCGAGCGCGATCCACACCGTGCGCTGGGGCGTCCACGTCAAGGTCACGTCGAAGGCGCGGCCCTTCGGGTCGATGCGCCATCCGTTGGCATAGCCGTTGACGAGCCTTCCCTCACCGATGTCGTGCCCGTCGACGGACGCGACCCAGCCTCGGTTGTGGCTCTGGCCGAGGACGAGCCAGAACGGGGCGTCGGCGCCGGTGACGCGCAACTTCATGCTGGTCCGCCCGGACGAGATCGTCTCGACCTTCGGCGCCGGGCTCGTCGCGGCGACGGGCGACACCGCACCGCGCGCGCCGAGCGCGAGCGGCGCGCCGCCCGCGTCGGAGCCGAGGACGATCCCGTCGAGGTCCATGCCGGTGTCGACGCCGAGCGCCGAACGCAGGACGTGCTGTCCACGGTCGAGCACCAGCGGCGCCGAGGAGGCGGCGCCCGTCGAGGGATCGCACCGCTGCGCGTCGAGCGGTCGGCCCGCGGTCGCGTCGGCGGGAGAGCCGGTCACCCGGACGGGGACCGGCGCCCCGTCGACCGTGAGGAGGTCGTCGCGGCACGAACCCGGGAGCGACTCGGCGAGCGGCGGCCGCTGCACCCCGGGGATCCCCAGCTCGGCCAGCGCCACCGGCGTCACGATCGGGCTGTTCGAGTAGTACTCCCGCGTCGACACCTCCCGCACCGCCTCGATGGTCACGCGCACGTTCCTCGCCGTCACCGGGTCGAACGAGACGGTGACCGGGGTGGTCGCGTTCTCGGCGGGCTGGTCCGCCACCGGCGGCACGTCGACGGTGCGGGTCTGCCCGTCGGCGTCGATGCGCAGCCGGGTCGGTACCGAGTGGCGCCCGTCGCCGACGATCTGCAGGTCGAGATGGTCGAAGGTGACCGGTTGCCCGGCGTCGACCTCGATCCACTGGCCGGCGGGCGTGGCGAACGGCGTCGTCCAGGCGGTGGACGGGTCACCGTCGATCGCGGACGAGGCCCGCGCCTGCACGTCCCCCGGGAGGCGAGCCGACGAAACGGCGGTGACCCCGCCGGCGTCGGCGCCCGGGAGACCGAGGAGCTGGTCGACGAGCTGGTCGGGCGCGGCGGTCGACACGCGGGCGGTGCCGGCCAGGGCGAACTGCCGCCCGTCGGGGACGTCGAACGCGCGCGTCAGGTTGCGCTCGTCCTCGGAGTAGCGGGGTGGCACGAGGACAGTGCGCGAGCGGCTCATCGAGTAGACGAGGCGATGATCGAGCGACCCGGCGCCGACGCCGTGCGTGAGATCCACCGGCATGCGGGTGACCTCCTCGACGCGCGCGTCCTGCGCGTCGGGCGCCTGGTCATGAATGCGGATCTCGGAGAAGCCGACCCCGCTGACACCGCTGTAGCTCGCGCGCTTGCCGAGGTTGGTCTCGTCGATCTTGATGTCGAACGACTTCACCGTGCGGCGAGGGAACGTCACCGTCTGCCCCGCGTCGGTTCGTGACTCGTCGCCGAGGCTCCTGGTGATCTCGTGCCCGTCGTCGAAGCGCAGCGTCGCCTCGGTGATCCAGCGGTTGCGGTCGCCGTACAGCGGCTGCACGAGGTTGACGTGGTCGGTCGTCACGGGCTTGTCGAGAGTGACGCGGATGTGCTCGCCTTCGACCGCGCCGAAGTCACCGACCTTCCACGCCGTGCGGAGGTCGCCGTCGAGCGCGCGCGCCGGACGGTCCTCGGGCGTGTACGAGATGTTGTTGCCGTACGCGGATGCGTCCACGGTCGCCCCGCGCTGCTCCGTGACGGTGTACGAGTCGTCACCCGCGCCGGGGAACACGTCGAGCCGGGCGTCGGACGGGTCGTGCACCAAGGGCTTCTCGCCGAGCCGCTCGGTGTACCCCACGTTCTCCCGCACGGTGCTCCACCGGCGGGCGCGCCGCCGGTTCGAGTCGGTCACGACGAGCTCGGCGCCGTCGGTGCCGACCGCCTTGCGCAGCTCGGCGGGATGGCCGGCGTACGACGCCGCGTACTGGACCAGGCCGTTGCCGTCGAGCATGCCCAGACCTGCGATGTCGACGAGCCCGTCACCGCCGCCGGCGACGACCAGCGGCGCGCCGGCAGGCTGCGCCCGCGCGATCTTGGGCGCGTTCTCGACGGGGTACACCGCGACCGGGGGCGGGTCGGGCATCCCGGCTGGGAGAGCGAGCGCCTTCTCGTCCAGCAGCGGGTAGTCGAGCGGCGGGCCGAGGCTGGTGCCGTAGCCCGTCGGCGCGCCGATCCCGGCCGGCGGCGGAGTGAGCAGCTGCTCCATCTGCTTGGGGCGCACGAGGTTGTAGCGGTCGACCTGGAGGTCGTTACGCACGAGGACGTCGCCCGCGCTCATGAGCCGCGCGATGGGTGCAATCGCGTTCGGGTCGAGAAGCCCTTCCTGCATCCGCCCGTCGAGCGCGTTGAGGAGGTCGTTCGTCTCCGGGGTGCCGTACGGGATGAGCTCGCGGGCGACATAGGGCCGGTCCATCAGCCCGGGCGTGATCGGGTCGACGGTGTTGCCCCACCGGTACGACGCGAAGTCCGAGCCCGGGACCTCCAGGACGCGGGTGTCGTGCGGTTGGGCGTCGACGGCGGCGATCGCCCGCGTCCAGTAGCTCGGGATGTTCTCGGGTCGTTGCAGGTTCTCGCCGTAGTAGTCCCCGTTCCAGAGGGCCGGCAGCGCCGCGATCACGATCGCGCCGACGACGCCGACCACGACTAGGGCATAGCGATGGAGGTTTCGCCCGTCGAGCCAGCGCACGAACGCCGACACCCCTGCGCCCAAGAGCACGGCCGCGCCCAGCGCGACGAGCGGCACCGCCCGTCCCACGCTGCGCAGCGCCAACCCCGCGTTCGAGCTGTCGGCAAACGCCTTGAGCAGCGCGCCGAACGGCGACGGGTCATCGAACGGGTGCGCCCCGACCGCGATGGCGACGCCGACGACCATGAGGACCGCGAAGTAGAAGCGGTGACGCCAGCGGATGAACGCCGCCGCCAGCAGGGCCAGCGTCGGGACTGCATAGCTCGCGGCGATGAGCGGGCGGCTCTGGGTGTAGTGGACGCTGGCTTCGATCCAGTTCCCGAGCTTGTCGCCGCCGTAGAAGAACCAGTAGCCGAGCCCGCGCAGCACCTCGGGCGCCACCCCCGCGGTCGCCACGGTCTTGACCGTCTCGGTGTACTTCAGGATGTCGATGCCGTACTTGCCCTGGGCCCACAGGCCGGAGATCCACCACAGCGACGCGCCGAGTGTCAGGACGCCCATCCGTGCGAGCGTGAGCGCGGCGCGCCGCCAGTCGACCTCCCGGGCGATCCAGACCGCGTACGGGACCCACAGCAGCGGCGCAAGGAGCGCGAACACGAGCGCGGTCGCGTTCACGCTGCCGACGATCTGCACGACGATGGCGAACGCGGCGGGATATCGCCATCCCCCCTTGCGCAGCGCCCGGATCGTCAGGGCGAGCATCCATCCGAGCCCGGCCCACGGCAGCAGGATCACCGAGATACGCGCCGCGTAGTGAAGGGAGTACGGGCTGAGCATGTACGCGAGCGCGGCGACGACCGCACCCGGTCCGCGTAGATCGATGGTGCGGAGGAGATAGAGGACGCCGAGCCCGGCGAAGAACACCAGGCTCCCCAGCCACAGCCGTTGGGCGACCCAGCTCGGGACGCCCACGTTCTCCAGGACCCAGTAGTAAGGGCCCATCGGGAAGACGTAGCCGATGTTCTGATGCGTGACCGTGCCCAGTCCGATGTTCGGGTCCCACATCGAGGGGGCGCGCTCGAGCAGGCGCGTCGGGTCGAGGTACAGGTACTGCTTGGTGTCGGCGGCGACCTTGCCCGGCGCCGTGAGCAGCGG
>DATFVT010000031.1:0-2153 GCA_035260105.1 Acidimicrobiia bacterium | reverse complement strand
CGGCATCCAGAAGCGGCGCTGGGGATTGTCGTCGTCGTGGTCGGCGACGACACGCGCCGTCTCGAACGCCCGCGTCAGGGCCTCGCCGTCGATCGTGCGACGGAGCTGGCTCAGCATGATCGCCGCGTCGAAGCTGAGATCCTCCTTCGGGAACCCCGCGAGCCACGGGGCGGCGCGAGCGACCGCCGGCACGACGACGTCGCAGGCGCGGAACGACGTCGTGAGCCCGCCGGTGGCCGCCATCGTCGACGCGGCGCCACAGACGAGAACGAGCACGCTCGCGGCGCGACGCATGGGGCCCGCCCTTCGCGCCGGCGGCGCGCGCTGTCAAGCGTTGCGTGGAGCGTCCGGGTCTGCGAGCGTGGCCAGGGATGCCGGACCGCCGCCTGAGCCGTGCCGCGCGTCGAGGCGTGTGGACGGCGCTCCTGGTCGCGAGTATGGTCGTCGCCGCGTGGCTCGCGCTGCCGACCGCGGGCGCCGCGCTGCTCGGGTGGACGCTCACGCGCGCGACCGGCATGCCGGTCGAGATCGGGCGTCTCGGGATCCACTGGCAGCCGTTCGCCATCGACCTCGGCGACGTCCGCGTGACGTCGGCGCACCGGGGCCGACCGCTGCTGCGCGCCGCCCGGGTGCGGATCGAGGCGCGACCCATGGCGCTCTTCCGCCGGCAGCTCCGTCTCCGGCGCGTCGACGTCGAGCGCGGATGGGTCGACGGAGCCGTCGCGCAGGGCGCTGCGGCGTGGCGGTGGACGTCGCTCCGCATCGGCGCGCTGCAGGTGACGGACGGCCACGTTCGCCGGCTCGCGCGGCGGACGATGCACCTGCACGACGTCGCGGCGTCGTCGGTGGCTGTGTGGGGCGGCCGCGGACCGACCGCGCTCCGCTTTCGGGGCGACGTCGAGGGCGGCCGCTTCCACGGTCGGCGTGACGCGCGAGACCTCCGGCTGACGGCGGAGACGAGCGGTCTCGACCTCCGTCCGTTTGCGTCGCTGCTGCCGGCCGGGGTCCGCTCCGGACGCACAACGGGTCTCGTCCGCTACCGGCGATCCGCCGACGCCGCGAGCGAGCGGCTCGACGGCAACCTCCGCATCGGGCGCCTGCGCCTGGCGGATCGGAGCGGATGGCGTGCACGGCTCGGCGCGGTTCGACTCGCGCGAATACATGCGGACCTGGGTCGCGGCATGATGCGCATGCGCGCTCTGTCCATGCGCGACGGCGGGTTCGACGTGCCCCGCGCCGCGCCGCCCGGATGGCACGGGGCGATCGATGTGCTGTCGCTGGAGCGCGTCCGCATTCGTTCGGAGGGATGGCCCGCGCTCGACCTGACGGGCCTCGTCGCGCGCGGCGTGTCGACGGCCGGGCCGACGGCGCCAGTCGTCGCGCGCGGCAGCGTCGGCGGGACCGGGGAGGTCCGCGCGCGCGGGACGATCGACGTCGCAACCCTCACCGTCGAGGGACGCGTGAAGCTCGACGGCGTCGAGCTCGCGGCGCTCCTGGCGCCGATCCCATCGGGGCTCGGCGTCTCCGGCGCGGTGAGCGGTGCGTTCGACATCTCGGGACCACCCATCGTCCTCTCGCACGGTGCGCTCGCGCTCGACGACGTGTCGCTGACGGCCGACGGCGAGCCGATCGTCGGCTGGCAGCACCTCGCGACCGACGTCGCACACTTCACCCTCGCGCCGCGCCACGCAGCATTCCGGAACGCCGTCGTCGACGCGCCGTACCTGGTGCTGCGACGCGACGCCGAGGAGCTCGCGACTCCGGTGCGGCGGCTGGCCGCGTTGCTGCCCGTGCCAGCTCCCACCGGCGACGCCCCGCTACCGCCCGAGGATCTCGCAACGACCGTCGAGGCGCAGAACGGGACGATCTTCTTCGAGGATCAGGTGGTCGACCCGCCCTACCAGGCAACGCTGCGAGACGTCGCCGTCGTCCTGCACCGTGCCGGCGGACCGCAACCGCGGCGCACCGACGTCACGGTCGCCGCGCGCATGGATCGCGCGTCGCTCCAGGTGGCAGCGGAGCTCGATCCGGGAAGGCACGCGGAGCTCGGCGTGCGCGATCTCCCGCTTGGTCGGCTGCGCCCGTACCTCGCGCGCGCTACGGGCTGGGACGCGGCGGCCGGCACCCTGACGATCACGAGCACGCTCGACCTC
>DATFVT010000030.1:0-5950 GCA_035260105.1 Acidimicrobiia bacterium | reverse complement strand
TGCTGGAACTTCCGGAACTCGCGGTAGCCGCGTCCGACCTGACGGCCGAGCTCGGGCAGCTTGCTCGGACCGAACACCACCAGCGCCACGACCAGGACCACCAGGATCTCGAGCGGGCCGATCTGCGGCAATCGAGCTCCTTTCGCGCCGATTCCCCGAAGAATGGTACCCGTGAGGGTCTCGAACGCCGCCTCGGGGCTGCGATGATGCGGGCTCCCGTGCGACCGATCACGTTCGCCCATCGCGGCGCCCGCACCGAAGCTCCGGAAAACACCATGCCGGCGTTCCGGCGCGCGCTCGAGCTCGGTGCCGGCGGTCTCGAGACCGACGCGTGGCTGTCTGCGGACGGCGAGGTGGTCCTCGTCCACGACCGCGTCGCCCGCCGCGGCCTCCGCCGCCGCAACGTCAAGAAATCCTCCGCCGCCGCGCTGGCCGAGCTGGCCGTGCCCCGCCTCGCCGACCTCTACGCCGAGCTCGGTTCGGGGTACGAGCTGTCGATCGACGTCAAGGATCGCGCCGCCGCCGAGCCCATCGCCGACCTCGCTCGCACCGCCGGCGCCGGCGCGCCCGGTCGCCTCTGGCTCTGCCACGCGAGCGTGCGATTCCTCTCGGAACTGCGTGAGCGCATGCCGGACGTGAAGCTCGTTCACTCACGGAGCCGCCAGCACATCGAGGGCCCGCTCGAGCGGCACGCCGCCGACCTGGCGGCTTCGGGCATCGACACGATGAACCTTCACTACTCCGAATGGACGGAGGGTCTGGTCGTGCTGTTCCAGCGGTTCGGGGTGAAGGCGTTCGCGTGGGACGTCCAGGAGGTTCGTCACCTCCGCGCCATGCTCGGATTCGGGATCGACGCGTTGTACTGCGATCGCGTGGACCGCATGGTGGCCACCGTGACCGAGTGGTCGGAGCCGCGCCAGGAAGGCGCCTGACGAGAACGCTCTACAGGAACCCGAGGTCGTTGAGCGGCCAGATGCGTACGAACACGCGGCCGACGATCGACGACTCCTTGATCGGTCCGAAGAAGCGGGAGTCCTTCGAGGCCGGACGGTTGTCACCCAGCACCAGGATGTCGTTGGGCGGGATCTTCGTGTCGGCGATGTCGCCGCACTCGGCTCCGGAGTTCGGAGCACACGTCTGCACGCCCTGTTGCAGGTACGACTCCTTCAACCGGCGGCCGTTGATGAAGACGGCGCCGCGGTGAGCGGAGAACGTCTCTCCGGGAAGAGCGATGACCCGCTTGACGAGGTCCTTGATCTCGCCGTTCGCGTCCTTCGCTTTGGGCGGCGTCTCGAAGACGACGATGTCCCCCCGGTTCACGTCGTGCAGGCGGTAGCTCACCTTGTTGACGAGCACCCGGTCCCCCACGTTCAGGGTCGGCTTCATCGACTCCGAGGGGATGTAGAACGCCTGGAAGAGGAACGTCTTGATCAGGATCGCGATGAGCAGCGCGCTGCCGATCAGGATCGCCCACTCGATGATGGTGCGCCGGGTCTTGCGCCCCTTCTCGCTCAGCTTCGATCGCCGGCCCCCGTCCGAGTCCGCGGCGTCAGCGGCGCCGCTGGAATCGGAAGGAGGCGCAGTCGTGTCGACGCCGGGGTCGAGGTCGGTCACGTAGCCTGCTCCACTGGCGGACATCCTCGCACGCGGAGGTGTCAGGCGCGGTAGCGGGCCAGGAGCCGATCGGCCGCCTCCGCCCCGACCGTCTGCAGCGCCTTCGGCGCCACGACCCGCACCGCCGGTCCAAGGTCGAGCAGGAGTCGCTCGAGCCAGGCACGCTCGCTGACGGCCAGAACGACCCGCCACGAGCCGTCCGGGCGCTCCTCGGCCTCCTCCGACGGGTAACTCTCGACCACCCACGTCGCTTCCGGGTCGAGCTCGAGGGTGACGCGGGGATCGTCGCGGCGTGGGTGGTAGACGCTCTCCCCGAAGTCGGGCTCCTCGCCGGTGGCGGGATCGAAGTGCTGACCGGTCGGGCGAACCGCGCGAATGCGGTCGACGCGAAACAGTCGCTCCCCCTCGGCGCGATGGCAGTAGGCCGCCGCGTACCAGTGCCCGAAGGCGTGGAAGACGGAACGGAGATCGATCTCACGCGTCGTGGTCGCGTCACGCCCGTACGAGTAGTAGTCGATCTCGACGCGCTCGCGCGCTTCGGCGGCGCGCCGCAACGCGTCGAGGTGGGCTGGCTCGCCCACCTCGACGGCCAGACCCTCCGTCGCGCCGAGCGCGCTCGCCAGCTTCTCGAGAGCGGTCGCCAGCGCGCCGTGCTCGTCCGACCCCGGCACGGCCAGCAGCGCGCGCCCGGCCGCCAGCAGGGCGAGCCCCTCCTCGGCCGAGAGGCGCAGTGGCCGGTCGAAGTACTCGGCGAACCGGATCCACACGTGACCGTCGACGATCTCGACCTCGATGAGGCGGTCGGGCGTGTACGGCGGGAGCCCGCACAGGGGAAGGAGCTCGAGATCGCGTTCGAGCTCCCCCTCCGACACGCCGAAGCGCGTGGCGATCTCGGTGAGGGAGGCGCCGGGATGCTCGGCGATCCAGGGCACGAGTGCGAGCACCCGCCGCAGACGCGAGCCGGCGAGCGGCCGCGGGCTCACGCGGCGCCGCCCGCGACGGCCTCGAGCCAGGCGACCGTCTCGGCTCGGAGCTCCGGAGGGCCGATCACCTCGGCCGCGTCGAGCAGGCCGAGCACGAACGACCGGAGGGCGGCCGTGTTCGTGACCGGGAGCTCGATGACGACGCTGCCGTCGTGGCGGCGTTCCACGACTGCTTCGGCACCGACCTGGTCGACGACCGACGCCGCCTGCGAGGCGTCGACCAGGACGCGTGCCGCGACGGTCTCCGCCTCGCCGTACCGCCACGGCTCGTCCCGGAGGAGTGCGCCCGGTTCGAGGCGCGCCGGCGGGTCGAACCCACCGGGCGGTCCCGCTTCGACCTCGCCGTCGACGCGATCGACGCGGAACGAGCGCTGCTCGCCCCGGTCACGATCGTGGCCGACGACGTACCAGTGCCCGCGCCGGAACAGGATCCCCCACGGATCCACGTTCCGGCGCTCACCGCGATACGTGAACGTGACGGTCGACCGGGTTCGGTACGCGTCGAACAACGCCGGCAACGCCGGCACCGTCGGCAGCGCCGCCAGGGCGTGGGCGGCTTCCCCCTCGCGGCCGCCGAGCTTCAGCAGCGCTTCGGTCGGTGCCGGCCCGCCCTCGAGGCGCACCGCGGTGACGGCGACGTGGAGCGCGGCCTGCTCGTCGGGGGTCAGCTCGAGGGACGGCAGGTAGTACTCGTCGGGCGGGATTCGGTAGCCCTGCTCGGGGCCGAACGAGTCGACCGCCTCGAGCCGCACCGGGATGCCGATTCCCCGCAGGGTGTCCTTGTCGCGCTCGAACTGCCGGCGGTACGACGTCTTGTCGTCGGGGTACCCGGGGACCAGATCGATGATCTCCTCGAGCGTGAGCGGCCGGCGCGTGTCCAGCAGCGTCGCGACCAGGTTGGTGAGCCGCTCGAGCCGGTCCGTCACAGGAGCGAGCGCTCGGCTGCCAGCGCGCCGGCCGCGCCGGCCGCCAGGAACAGCACGGGGTCGTCGGAGGCCGGCCGTCCCATCGACACCACGTCGAGGCCCTGCCCCGCGAGGAGGCCGAGGACGTCGGGCGATGTCACCTCGACGAGCTCATGACGGGCGTCGATGCCGGCGTCCGCGAGGTCGGCGCGGAGTCGCGCCTCCTCCTCGCCGCCGAGCCGCGGTACCGCGACGCTCACGCGCTCCCGCGCCGCCAGCTGCAGCGCCGTGCGTGTGTGGTGCGACAGCCCGACGTGGCGCGCCCGCGGATCGGCGAACGAGACGCGCAGGCACGCGATCGGCTGGCCGTCGAGGGCGGCGGCGGCGTCGAGGATCCAGCCGACCTCCATGCCCGAGAAGCCGAGGCGCGTGTTCGTGCCGACGATGCCCGGGCCCATGGCGACGACCGTGGCGTCCGCACGGGCCGCGTGCCTGGCGACCGCGAGCGCCGAGAAGATCGAGACGGCCTCGTAGTCGCCGCCGAACGCGTGCCCGCAGGTGATCGTGGCGTCGATGAGCCCCCGCTGCCGAAGGGCGTACGCGAGGTCGGACAGCGCGAGTGGGAGCCCGGCACCGTCGGTCATCACGTAGGCGAGCCGCGCGTCGGGTGCACGATCCTTGAAGGCCACCGCCGCCGCCGGGAGCTGGCTGTGCAGAGCCGCGGCCACCACGGGCATGCCGTCGATCGACTCGACCTCGGCCAGGTCCTCGAGATGCTCCTCGGCGCTGCCGACATCGGCCTGGAGGCTGGTGTACCGGCCCTTGATGATGTGTCCGGGGCCTCGCTCCGCCCACCGCTCCCGTTCGAGGTTCCAGTGCACCACGTGCCAGCCGCCCGTCCCCAGCCCGAGCTCCACCGCCGTCGTGTTCACCACGACCCGATCTCCGACCGCGACCGTCCCGGTGAGCTGCGTGAGCACGTACGCGCGCTCGTTCCCCTCGCCAAGGTCGACCTCGACGCGCTGCAGCCCTGGCCGCTCCATGAGGAGCGTCGTGACCTTCCCCGAGCGGAACGAGGGCATGCGGTGAGGTTAGAAGCCCCGAGCCGAACGAGTGCGCTACAGGCTCGAGATGAGCCGTTCGACGCGGTCGTCGCGCGCTTTGAACGGGTCCTTGCAGAGCACGGTGCGCTGCGCCTGGTCGTTCAACTTCAGGTGCACCCAGTCGACCGTGTAGTCGCGCTTGCGCTCCTTCGCGCGCTTGATGAACGCACCCCGGAGCCGCGCCCGTGTGGTCTGTGGCGGGGTGGTCACCGCAGTCTCGATCTCGCTGTCACGCACCGTGCGTTGGAGCTGTCCCCGTCGTTCGAGCAGGTAGTAGAGCGAGCGTGCCCGGGTGACGTCGTGGTACGAGAGGTCCAGCAACGCGACGCGCGGATGCGTCAACGGCAGGTCGTGGCGCTTCCGGTACGCATCGATGAGGTGGTACTTGATGACCCAGTCGACCTCGGTGTCGAGCGTGAGCGGGTCGTCCTGGAGACGCGTCATCGCGTGCTCCCACATCCGTAGGGCTTGCTCCTCGAGCGGGGCGAGCCCCCGCCGCTTGGCGAAGCGCAGCGCGCGCGTCAGGTACTCCGACTGGATCTCGATCGCGGAGAGCTCGCGCCCGTTGGCGAGGCGGACCCGGCGGCGGCACGTGAGGTCGTGGCTGATCTCGCGGATGGCGCGGATCGGGTTCTCGAGAGTTAGGTCGCGCCAGGGGCTCGCGTCCTCTTCGAGCATGCGGAGCACGACGGACGTGGCGCCGATCTTGAGGAACGTCGTGTACTCGCTCATGTTCGAGTCGCCGACGATCACGTGGAGTCGCCGGAAGCGCTCGGCGTCGGCGTGCGGCTCGTCGCGGGTGTTGATGATCGGACGTGATCGCGTCGTCGCGCTCGAGACGCCCTCCCAGATGTGTTCGGCCCGCTGGCTGACGCAGTACATCGCGCCGCGGGCTGTCTGGAGGACCTTGCCGGCGCCGGCGTACACCTGGCGGGTGACGAGGAACGGGATCAGGACGTCCGTGAACTTGGCGAAGTCGCCGTCGCGCTCGACGAGATAGTTCTCGTGACAGCCGTACGAGTTGCCGGCCGAGTCGGTGTTGTTCTTGAACAGGAACACCTCGCCGCGGATGCCCTCCTCCCGAAGGCGCTGCTCGGCGCTCCTGACCAGCCCTTCGAGGATGCGCTCGCCGGCCTTGTCGTGGACGACGAGATCGTCGATCGAATCGCACTCGGGGGTGGCGTACTCCGGGTGGCTGCCGACATCGAGGTAGAGGCGGGCACCGTTCTCGAGGAAGACGTTGCTCGACCGGCCCCAGGACACAACCCGGCGGAACAGGTAGCGCGCGACCTCGTCGGGGCTCAGGCGCCGCTGGCCGCGCAGCGTGCACGTGACTCCGTATTCG
>DATFVT010000029.1:0-12009 GCA_035260105.1 Acidimicrobiia bacterium | reverse complement strand
GTCGGGGAAGCGGTCGAGCACGCCGTCGATGATCAGTGTCCCGAGCACCTGCATCACCGGGTACTGGATCGCGATGTAGTCGACGGAACGGAAGTTGCCGTCACCGCCGTGGAAGTCCGGCACCGGCGGCATGCCGTTCTCTAAGATCATCGGGTCGACGAGACACCCGCCGCCGCCGACGTGGAACACGATCGGGATGCCTGCTTCCTGCGCCTGGGCCCACACCGGGTCCAGGCCGATGTGGCTGGGGGAGTGCGTCCGCGGGCATGCCGACGCGACCAGCAGGGCCTTGCAGCCCATCTCGAGCGCCTCGCGGGCCGCGACGGCCGACCGCTCGAAGTCGGCCAGCGGCACGTACCCGGTCGGCAGGAGCCGGGGGTCGACGGCGCAGAACTCGATGAGCGCCCGGTTGTGCGAGCGGGCGAGGCCGTAGGCGAGATCGAGGTCGTCGCCGTGCTCCACACGCTGGAGCGTCTTGTTGGTGAACGTGTTGAAGATCAGCTGGCTCGCGACGCCCAGCAGGTCGAGGGCGGCGGGCCGGTCCTCGGCGATGAAGCCGCCGGTCGCCTCGAAGTTCTTCCGGAGCCAGATCTGCTGCGCGTCGTCGGCGCGGAACTCCGGGTCCTTCTGCAGGCGGCGGAAGTGCTCGACGATCTCGCGCTCGTCGGTGCCGTCGTCGCCGATCCGGAAGCCGACCGTGAGTTCGGCGATCCTGTCCCGCACGTCGGGGTCGGCGTGGTCGATGAAGAGGTCCGGCGGCTCCATGACGTGAGCGTCGGCGTCGTGGATCACGCGATCGGACATGGCCCCCCTTTTGTGCCGGGAGACCGTTCTAGCCGAGCCGGGCCTCCAACGCGGCCAGCTCGTCCCACAGTGGGGTCGGGACCCTGTCCCCGAGCGACTCGAAGTACTCGCGGGCGAGGGGCAGCTCGGCGCGCCACTCGTCGGGGTCGACGTGCAGCGCCGTCGCCACGGCCTCCGGCGTCGCGTCGAGCCCGTCGACGTCGAGATCACCGGGCCCGGGCACGGCGCCGATCACCGTCTCGCGGGCGCCGGCGGTGCCCTCGCACCGGTTGAAGATCCACTCCAGCACGCGAGAGTTCTCGCCGAAGCCGGGCCAGACGAACTTGCCGCCGGCATCCTTGCGGAACCAGTTGACGCCGTAGACGCGCGGCAGCTTCGACTCGTCGGTGCGGCCATTCATGCTCAACCAGTGGGAGAAGTAGTCGGCCATGTGGTAGCCGCAGAACGGAAGCATTGCGAACGGGTCGCGACGGAGCTGGCCGAGCCCGCCGACGGCCGCCGCCGTCTTCTCGGAGCCCATCGTCGCCCCGACGAACACGCCGTGCTGCCAGCTGCGCGCCTCGTACACGAGCGGGACGGTCGTGGCGCGCCGGCCTCCGAAGAGAAACGCCGAGATCGGGACGCCCTTCGGGTCCTCCCACTCGGGCGCGATGACGGGGCACTGCGATGCCGGCACGCAGAACCGGGAGTTCGGGTGGGCGGCGGGCGTCTCGGATGCCGGTGTCCACTCGTTGCGGCGCCAGTCGGTGCAGTGCGCGGGCGGGTCCTTCGTCATCCCCTCCCACCACACGTCCCCGTCGTCGGTAAGCGCGGTGTTCGTGAACACCGTGTTCTTGGTCAACGTGAGCATCGCGTTCGGGTTCGTGTCCATGCTGGTGCCGGGGGCAACGCCGAAGAACCCGAACTCGGGGTTGATCGCATAGAGGCGGCCGTCGTCGCCGAACTTCATCCACGCGATGTCGTCGCCGATCGTCTCCGCCTCCCATCCCGGGATCGTCGGGATGATCATCGCGAGGTTCGTCTTCCCGCACGCCGACGGGAACGCCGCCGCGATGTACCGACTGATCCCCTCGGGGTTCGTCAGCTTGAGGATGAGCATGTGCTCGGCGAGCCAGCCCTCGTCGCGGGCGATCACCGACGCGATCCGCAGGGCGAAGCACTTCTTGCCGAGCAGCGCGTTCCCGCCGTAGCCCGAGCCGTACGACCAGATCTCGCGCGCCTCCGGGAAGTGGACGATCCACTTCTCCTCGTTGTTGCAGGGCCAGGCGACGTCGGCCTCGCCCTCCTCGAGCGGCGCGCCGACCGAGTGCATGCACGGCACGAACTCGCCGTTGCCCAGTACCTCCAGGGCGGGCGTACCGGCCCGGGTCATGGTGCGCATGCTCACGGCGACGTAGGGCGAGTCGGTGATCTCGACGCCGATGTACGACAGCGGCGAGCCGAGCGGGCCCATGCAGAACGGCACCACGTACATGGTGCGCCCCCGCATCGAACCGGCGAACAGTTTCTGGAGCCGGTCCCGCATCGCCGACGGGTCCTCCCAGTTGTTCGTCGGCCCCGCGTCGACCTCACGCTCGGAGCAGATGAAGGTCCGGTCCTCGACGCGGGCGACGTCGCCCGGGTCGGAGGCGGCCCAGAAGGATCCGGGGCGCTTGGCCGGGTCGAGCTCGACGAGCGTGCCTGCCTCGACGAGCTGCTTGCACAGCAACTGGTACTCGTCCTCGGACCCTTCGAACCAGTGCACCGAGTCCGGCTGGCAGAGGGCGACCATCTCTTCCACCCACCGCAGCAGCTTCTGGTTCCGGGTGGGGGGAGCGTTCAATGTCACGGCCACGACACCGACTCCTTGCGGGGAAACGGTCCAAACAGCCTATCGGCGACCGCTCGAGCCGGCCGAACCGCTGTTCCCCGTTCCTCGTACCCGCCGGCCGACGCAGGGATGCGGTCGGTGGATAGGTTGACGGCGGTGCGCGCATCGGGGAGGTCGACATGAGCTGGCTGTCGTGGATCGTGGTCGGCTTCATCGCCGGTGCGTTGGCCAAGGGCGTCACCGGCGTCCACGGCGCCGGCTGCATCGGCACGATCCTGATCGGTATCGCCGGCGGCCTGCTCGGCGGCATCATCTTCTCCGCCGCCGGTGGCGAGGGCGTCAACGAGTTCAGCATCTACTCGCTGCTCGTCGCCTTCGTCGGGGCGACGCTGCTCCTCTTCATCTACGGCGCGATCACCGGGAACCGCGGCCGCCGCTCGTACTGACACGCCGGTGGCGGTGAGGTGAGCGTCGGGCCCAGCGCGGCGTCGTGGGCCGACGACATCGTCGGCTCCGTTCGCGACGACCCCGCGTGTCGATTGAGCCTGATGGAACGTTGCTATCGCGGCCCCTTCGGGAGGGCGCCCCGGCACCTTCCCTACCGGCGCGCGGCGATGTCGTTCATGCGCTGGCAGCTCCGGCGAGGTGTGCTCCAGCCGCCGTTGGCCAACCGTCCGGGGAGCCCGTGGTGGCGTGCGGTCAACGAGCGCATCATCCGCGACGGCTGCGAGGCGGTGGCGCTCAGCGGGAGCCTTCCGGGTCCGACCTCGTCGCCCACAGTCGACCACTGGATGTCGTTCGTCGATCGCCCGACAGCCGCCGCCTGGTATCGCGCGCACAACGGGAGTGTCGTCGCCGCCTACCTCGAGCACCGCGATATGGCGGAAACCGAGAACGCGCCCGAGCGCTTCTTCATGAACGTCGTGCTCTGCCGGGTGCTGTATGCGCACGCCCTCGTCGCCGCCCCCCGGATGTCACTCGGGTGGCTGCGCCCACTCGCGCCGTTCCTTGGCGACCCGAGACTCGGGATGGCCGGGATCTTCCTGCAGCTGTCCCGGGTCCTGCCCGACGAGTATCCCCTCCCGGGCAACGTCGGGTCGTACCTCGGTGACGAGCTCGGCTTCGGTCGACTCCTCGACTTCGGGGTCATCGCGCCGAGGTTGCAGCAGCTCTACGAGTGGTCCGCTCGCGAGCTCGGAGCGGCGGGCCTGGTCGAATGCGTTCGGGACGGAGCGCTCACCTACGCCTGGGCGTTCGAGGACCGCGACGTGTGGCGTCCCCCGAGCTCGCTCGTCCTCCGGATGACGCACCGCGCGCTCCCGCCTGCTCGCAGCGAACAGCTGAAGCGATAGTTTCCGTCCGGCTGCCTCCGGGTACGCGCGCTGACCATGCAGCCGAGTGTCGCCGAGGTCCTGAACCGTCCGATCAGCCAGGAGCTCCTCGCTCGGGACCTGACTCGCCTCGCCTACGTGGCCAAGGACGGCACCCCGCGGACGATCCCCATCGCATTCGTCTGGAACGGGTCGGAGATCGTCATGTGCACCCCGAAGAACGCGCCGAAGCTCGCGTCCCTGCGCGAGAACCCGGTGGTCGCCCTGACGATCGACACCGAGGTGCACCCACCGAAGATCCTGCTGATTCGCGGAGACGCGGAGCTGGACGTGGTCGAGGGCATCCCGGACGAGTACCTCTCGGCGAACCGCACCTACGAGATGACTCCCGAGCAGCGCGTCGAGTGGGAGGCCGAGGTCCGCTCGCTCTACGACGGCATGGTGCGGGTCGTCGTGACCCCGACGTGGGCGAAGCTCATCGACTTCGAGACGACCCTGCCGAGCGCGGTCGAGGAGCTGTATCAGCAGCGGGAAGAGAGACAGCGCGCCTGAGCGCGAGCGCCGAGTCAGACCTCGGCGGTGGGAAGGCCCATGTCGACCTCGGCGCCGATGCGCACTTTCGTCGCCAGGCCGGAGTCGTCGAGGTCGAACACGACACGCTGGCCCTGGCGCAGCAACCGGAAGATCGAACGGTCCAGCGCGTCGAGGGCGAGCGTGAACTCCTCCCGATCGGTGTCGCGCATGACCACGCCCTCGCGAGTCTGCGGGTCGTAGGACCGGATCACACCCTGCACGGCGCGCCGCCTCTAGGGCTTCTGCACCTTGCCCGCCTTCAGGCAGGAGGTGCACACGTGGATGCGCTTGGGGCTGCCGTCCACGATGGCGCGGACGCGCTGGACATTGGGGTTCCAGCGTCGCTTCGTGCGGCGGTGCGAGTGGCTGATGCGCATCCCGAACTGCGGCTTCTTGCCGCACACGTCGCACACGGATGCCATCGGGACCACCTCGGAGGGATATCGGGAACCGCTCAGGATAGCAACGACATCACGAGGGACCGGAATGTGACGGCTGTAACATCGGCCGCGGTGGTGGCGACTTTGCCGACCGCCGCCGCAGGAGCCGGAGCCTGCGACGGCCACCAAAGGAGCACGGAGTGAGCGCGCTGGAGGAGCTGGCGCCCGCCGATCTGCGGCGCGTCGTCGTCACGTACCGCGACGCGCTGCGCAGCCATCAGGACGAGTTGAACCGGCTCAACGTCTACCCGGTGCCTGACGGCGACACGGGCACGAACATGGCGCTCACCCTCGAGTCGGTGGTGGGTGAGCTCGACTCCGCCGCCGGGATGGCCGAGGTCTGCCGGGCGGTCTCGCACGGGTCGCTCATGGGCGCGCGGGGCAACTCGGGCGTGATCCTCTCGCAGATCCTGCGAGGCCTCGCCGACACGTTCTCGAACCTCGACGAGGCGTCCGGGCCCGACCTCGTCGCCGGTCTCCGCCGGGCGACCGACGCCGCCTACCAGGCGGTGCTCCGGCCAGTCGAGGGCACGATCCTCACCGTCGTCCGGGCCGCCACGGAAGCCGTCGAGGCTGCCCACCGGGGCGGCGAGGAGTCCCTCACCGCCCTGCTCGACGCGGCCGCGGCCGCCGCACGCGACGCCGTCGCGCAGACGCCCGAGCTGCTGCCCGTCCTCAAGGAAGCGGGCGTCGTCGACGCCGGCGGCCAGGGGTTCGCGCTGATGATCGACGCGTTCCTGGCCGTCGTCGACAGCCGTCCGCTGCCGGCGCCCGAGGTGGTGGCGACGCCGCCGGCCGTCGAGGCGCACCTGCACGGCGAGGAGCCGTCGTCGCTCCGGTACGAGGTCATGTACCTCCTCGAGGCCGGGGACTCGACGATCCCGGCGTTCAAGGACACGTGGGCCGCGCTCGGAGACTCGATCGTCGTCGTGGGCGGCGACGGGATGTGGAACTGCCACGTCCACACCAACGACGTCGGCGCCGCCATCGAAGCCGGCATCGAAGCCGGGCGGCCCCGGAGCATCCGTGTCACCGACCTCCTCGACCAGGTCGAAGAGGAGCAGTGGGTGCGCGAGCAGACCGGCGCGCCGGCGAGCGACGCCACGCCGCCGGTGAGCGAGACGGAACGGTGCACGACCGCCGTCGTCGCGGTGGGCGTCGGCGAAGGAGTGCGGCGGCTGCTGAACAGCCTCGGGGTGCACGCCGTCGTCGCCGGCGGACAGTCGATGAACCCGTCGACGGCGCAGATCCTCGACGCCATCGAGCGGTGTCCGTCCGACTCGGTGATCGTGCTCCCCAACAACAAGAACATCGTCCCGGTCGCCCAGCAGGTCCACGAGCTCACGCCCCGTCACGTCGAGGTCGTGCCGACCCAGGCCGTCGTCGAGGCACTCGCCGCGCTCGTCGCGTACGACCCCCAGGCCACGGTCGAGGCGAACGCGGCCTCGATGACCGAGGCCGTGCAGCGGGTGCGAACGGGTGAGATCACGCAGGCAGTCCGCGACGGCGTGGGCGACGCCGGGCCGATCAAGGCCGGCGACTGGATCGCGATCAGCCGGGACGGCGTGTGGGTCGTCGAGAAGACCGCCGCCGATGCCGCCATCAGGCTGGTCGACCGGCTCGTGGACGACGAGAGTGAGCTGCTCACCGTCCTGGTGGGCGCCGAGGCGGTGACCGCCGAGACCGCCCGCCTCGAGGAGCACGTCGCGCTCGCCTACCCGCAGCTCGAGATCGAGGTGCACGAGGGCGATCAGCCGCTGTACACGTACCTCGTCGGCGTCGAGTAGCCGGTGGGTCGACCCGACGGGTTGACGCTCCGGGAGCTCGCTTCGCATCCCGTCGCGGAGCTCCGAGCGGTGGGGCCCAAGCTCGAGGCCTCCCTCGCAGAGATTGACATCCACAACGCGCTCGACCTGCTTCAGCACTACCCGCGCCGGTACCACGACCGGACGAAGAAGCTCGAGATCGAAGAGCTCAAGGCGGGCGACGAGGCGACGGTCTTCGCGGAGGTCAAGAAGATCCGCGGCGCGTTCACGCGCCAGGGCCGCGCCGTCGTCACCGCGGAGGTGTTCGACGGGTCCTCCTACCTGCGCATCGTGTTCTTCAACCAGCGCTGGCGGGAGAAGCAACTGCCGGAGGGGACCGAAGCCGCGTTCTTCGGGCGGGTCGAGTACCGGCGATCGCGCCTCCAGATGACCAACCCGATCGTCGACATCCTCGACCGTGTCGGCGAGAACACCGGGGCCATCGTCCCGGTGTACCCGCAGTCCGGCAAGGCCGAGGTGTTCACGTGGCAGCTCCGCAAGCTCGTCGCCGCCTGCCTCCAGCGGACCGAGGCACGCGGGTTCGCCGAGCCGCTCGGCAACGAGATCCTCGAAGGGCGCGGCTACGTCGATCGAACGCGCGCGTATCGCGGCATCCACCTCCCCGAGGCGCACGATGACCACCGCCGAGCCGCCGAACGCCTCAAGTTCGACGAGTTCGTGCGCATGCAGGTCGGGCTGGTCGCCCGCAAGCGCGCCCTCGAGCAGGAGCGGACGGGCATCGCGCACGACGTCGACGGGCCGCTCGTCGAGGCGTTCCACAAGGAGTTGCCGTTCTCGCTGACGCGCGACCAGCGCCGGGCGATCGACGAGATCTTCCGCGACCTGGGATCGTCCGCGCCGATGCACCGGCTGCTGCAAGGCGACGTCGGCTCGGGAAAGACGGTGGTGGCGCTCAGCACGCTCCTTGCCGCCGTGCAGGGCGGCTACCAGGGGGCGTTCATGGCGCCGACCGAGGTGCTCGCCGAGCAACACTTCCTCACCTCGCGCCGGCTCGTCGAGGCCCTCACGGTCCCGTCCGAGGCGACGCTCGTCGGCGATCGGCCCGTCCGTGTCGAGCTGCTCACGAACCGCACCGGCGCCGCCGACCGCCGTCGCATCGTCGCTGGTCTCGACGCGGGTGAGGTCGACGTGGTCGTGGGCACGCACGCGCTCATCTACGGCGAGGTCGAGTTCACCCGCCTCGGCGTGGCCGTGATCGACGAGCAGCACCGCTTCGGCGTGGAGCAGCGCGCGCTGCTCAAGGGCATGGGCGAGGAACCGGACGTCCTCGTCATGACGGCAACGCCCATCCCGAGGACGGCGGCGATGCTCGTCTACGGCGACCTCGACAAGTCCGAGCTGCGGGAGATGCCGCCGGGACGCACGCCCGTCACCACCGAGGTGATCGGTCCGAGCCCGCTCGAGCGCACCGCCGCGTACGACCGGCTGCGTACCGAGGTCGAGGCCGGGCGGCAGGCGTACGTGGTGTGCCCGCTCGTCGAGGGATCGGCGCGCACCGAGGCGAAGGCCGCCACCGAGGAGCTCGAGCGCCTCGGCGAGGAGGAGCTCGCCGGACTGCGCCTCGGGCTCCTGCACGGGCAGCTGCCGGCGGGCGACAAGGAGTTGGTGATGGACGCGTTCCGGGCGGGCGAGATCGACGTGCTCGTCGCCACGACCGTCATCGAAGTCGGCGTCGACGTCCCGAACGCCACGGTGATGATCGTCGAGGACGCCGATCGCTTCGGGCTTTCCCAGTTGCACCAGCTGAGGGGGCGCATCGGACGCGGCGGTGGTGCGTCGTGGTGCTTCCTGTTCGCGGATCCGTCGACGCCGGAGGCGGAGGCGCGCATGGAAGCGCTCGCCGGCTCGACCGACGGCTTCCTGCTCGCCGAGCGCGACCTCGAGATTCGCGGCGCGGGCGAGGTGTTCGGCGAACGCCAGGCCGGCTTCAGCGACTTGAAGCTGGGGCGGATCCCGCGTGACGAGCCGATCGTCCTCGAGGCGCGGGCGGTCGCGGAGCAGATCCTCGACGACGATCCTGCGTTGGCGGAGCACGCCCATCTGCGCGAAGAGGTCGAGGACATGCTCGGCGACGCGGTCGAGTTCCTGTTCAAGAGCTGATGGCGCGCGCACGCCACGGAGGGCTCCGCGTGATCGCCGGCAGCGCCGGCGGTCTGTCGCTCGTCGCACCGAAGAGCGGCGCGGCGCGTCCCACGACCGACCGGGTGAAGGAGTCGCTGTTCGCAGCGCTTGGACCCGACCGGATCGTGGACGCGTCCGTGCTCGACCTGTACGCGGGGAGCGGGGCGCTGGCGATCGAGGCCTTGTCGCGCGGCGCGGCCAGCGCCGTGCTCGTCGAGCGCGACCACGCCGCGGTCAAGGCGATACGTCGCAACCTCGCCACGACGCGCCTGAAAGAGAGCTCCCGCGTCCAGGACAGCACGGTGGCGACGTTCCTGGCGGGGAAGCCGCCCACCGAGCGGTCCTTCGACCTCGTGTTCCTCGACCCGCCCTACACCGCGGCCGCGGCCGAGTCGGGGCGGACCCTCGACGGACTCGACCGGACGGGCTGGTTGGCCGAGGGCGCGGCCGTGGTCGTCGAGCGGTCGTCGGGAGCCGGTCCGATCCCCGCGCCGGCGTCGTGGGAGACCACGTGGGAACGGGCCTACGGCGATACGCTCGTCATCGTCCTCACGACGCCGACCGGCTGACAGCAGCACGCAGGGGGCAACGGGGCGTGGCCACAGCACTGTGCCCGGGATCGTTCGACCCGGTGACGAACGGGCATCTCGACATCATCGAGCGGACGGCGCGCCACTTCGACAGCGTCATCGTCGCCGTGATCCGCAACCCCCAGAAGTCCGAGTCGCTGTTCACGCTCGAGGAGCGCCAGGAGATGCTGCGCGAGGTCACGGCGCACCTGCCGAACGTCCGCATCGACTTCTTCAAGGGGCTGCTCGTCGACTACGCCAAGGAGCACGGCGCCTCGGCGATCGTCAAGGGACTGCGGGCGTTGTCGGACTTCGACTACGAGCTGCAGATGGCACAGATGAACGAGCGCCTGTCCGGGATCGACACCTTCTTCATCTCGACCAGCCCGCAGTACTCGTTCCTGTCGTCGAGTCTCGTCCGGGAGGTCGCCCGCTTCGGCGGGGACGTCACCAACATGGTGCCGCCGGCGGTCGCGAAGCGGCTGAACGAGCGGTTCGGGGACCACGGCGGCGAGGGCGGGGAATGAGATGAGCGACCAGGCCGCCTACGACGTCGAGAGCATCCTGCTGCGCCTCAAGGAGCTGGTGGAGGCAGGCCGGTCGATGCCGATGTCGGCGTCGGTGCTCGTCAACCGGGAGGAGTTCCTCGAGCTGCTCGAGGAGGCGATCGCGACGCTGCCGCAGGAGCTCCGCCACGCCCGCTGGCTGCTCAAGGAACGCGACGAGTTCCTGAGCCAGTCCCGGCGCGAGGCGGACGACATCATCGAGGCGGGCCGGGTCCGCGCCGAGCGCATGGTGGAGCGCACCGAGGTCGCACGCGAGGCCCGCCGGGTGGCGCAGAACGTGGTCGACGACGCCGACGCGTCGGCCCGGCAGCTCCGCCACGAAGCCGAGGACTACGTGGACCAGAAGCTCGCCGCGTTCGAGGTGGTGCTGGAGCGGACGATGGCCTCGGTACAGAAGGGCCGCGAGCGCCTGCAGGTCGTCATCGAGCCCGAGCCCGGGATGGAGCCGGGGACTGACGTCGAGCCCGAGTCCGAGATGGGCGAGCTCGCCCCCCTGGACGTCGAGCCCGAGCTCCAGGACACCTTCTTCGACCAGGACGCCCGCTAGACGCACGCACGGCACTTCCTTACAAATTCTGGAAATCTCGGCGCCTGGTATCCTGAGTCGGCTCGGCGCCCCGTGGGGCGGCGCCTGGGCCGCAGGATCTTCCCACTCCGCCCCTCCGACATGACGGCCGACATCCCGGCGCTCCGCATCGACGTCGCCGACCTGCTGAATCACCCGGCCGCCCGCCGCGCCGTCCACCTCGAGGCGCAGGTGGACTCGCTCGCCGGGTCGGCGGCTCGCGTCCCCGACGGCGAGCCCGTCGTGCTGGACCTGGTGCTGGAGCGGGTGCCGGAAGGGATCGTGGTCCGGGGCACGGTCCGGGCCGTGTGGAAGGGGACGTGCGGCGTGTGCCTCACCGAGTTGGACCACACGGTGAGCCCCGAGGTGGGCGAGCTCTTCGAGCCCGAGCCGGTCGAGGGCGACACCTACCCGCTCGAAGGCCACGAGATCGACCTGGAGCAGCTGGTGCGCGACGTCGTTCTTCTCGAGCTGCCCCTGGCGCCGACCTGCGAGGCGACGGGGCGCGCCGCGTGCGCTCCCGACGTCGTCCCCGAACGCGAATCACCGCCGCCCGATCCCCGCTGGGCGGCACTGTCCGAGCTCGACCTCAGCTGAGCGAAAGGCAACCGATGGCTGTACCGAAGCGCAAGATTCCCCGGGCGAAGACCCGGAGTCGCCGCGCCGCCAACTGGCGTCTGGCGGCCCCGGCCCGCTCGCTCTGCGCCAATTGCGGCGCCGTGAAGCGGCCGCACGTCGTCTGCGACAACTGCGGCTGGTACCGGGACCGCCAGGTCATCGAGGTCGACTAGCGCCGGTGGGTACCTCGCGCATCACCGTCGCGGTCGACGCCATGGGCGGTGACCACGCTCCGGGCGAGGTCGTCCGCGGCGCGCTGGATGCCGTGACCGAGCTGGAGGTCGACGTGCTCCTCGTCGGGCAGGAGCGCGTGGTCGCCCCCTTGCTTCCCGACGGCGGCGTCTCCGGTGTCGAGCTCCGGAACGCCGACGAAGTCGTCGCCATGGACGAGGACCCGGCCGCCGCCGCCCGCCGGAAGAAGGACTCGTCGCTCGTGCGCGGCGCCCAGGCGGTCCGCGAGGGACGCGCCGACGCGATGGTCGGCGCCGGCAACACGGGCGCGACGATGGCGGCCGCGCTGCTGCGCATGGGTCGCATCCGCGGCATCGCCCGCCCCGCCATCGCGGTCCCCATCCCCGTGCCGGCCGCGACGCGTTACCAGCTCCTCATCGACGGCGGGGCGACGGTCGATTGCACACCCGAGTGGCTGGCCCAGTTCGCCCGCATGGGACGCGAGTACGCCCGCACGCGCCTCGGCGTCGACGCGCCGACCATCGGCTTGCTCTCCAACGGCGAGGAGCCCGGCAAGGGCGACGAGCTGCGCAAGAACGCGTTCGGGCTCCTCGA
>DATFVT010000028.1:0-4676 GCA_035260105.1 Acidimicrobiia bacterium | reverse complement strand
GGGAGGCAGATCCGCTCGGGGACGGCCAGGTTGGCGGTCGGCATCCCGAGGTGCTCGCCGCGCTGGTCCCCCCGCTCCACGACTCCCCGGACCTCGTGGGGCCGACCGAGCAGACGCGCCGCTTCGGTGACGTCACCTTTCGCCAACAGCTCACGGATGCGGGTCGAGGAGTACGGCACGCCCGTGGTGTCACCGTCGACGGCGACGAGCCCGAGGCCGAGCACCTCGAACCCGAGCTCGGCGCCCATGCGCTCGAGCAAGGGCACGTTGCCGCCTCGGCGGTGGCCGAAGTGGAAGTCGGCGCCGACCACCACGAGGCGGGCGCCGATGCCGTCGACGAGCACCTCCCGCACGAAGTCCTCGGCCGCTTCCTTGCTGCGCACCTCGTCGAACGGCAGAACCCAGCACAGGTCGAGGTCGCCGGTGGCGTCGAGGAGCTCGAGCCGTTGCTCGAGCGTGGTGAGCAACCGCGGCGCCGACTCCGGGCGGACGACCTCGGCGGGATGGCGGTCGAAGGTGACGAGCGCCGCCTGCAGACCGCGCGCGTCGGCGAGCTCCCGCACGAGGCGGAGCACCGCCTGGTGGCCCAGGTGCACGCCGTCGTAGGCGCCGATCGTGACCACGGCGCCACTCGTCCGCACGTCGGCCCGGGCGGCATCGTCGGTGCCGGTGACGACGCGCACGACTCAGGTCGCCTCGACGGGCGCCAGGACCACCGCCGGCTTCACCGCGGCCCGGCGACGCTCGTACACGGCGAGGAGGTCGCCCTCGGGCCCCACCACCGCGAAGGGGCCGGGCCCGGCGTCGGCGCCGGCGAACACGGCGGCCGGGAACGTCACGCCGTGCGCGACGGCACGGGCCTGCTCGGCGTCGATGCGGACCTGCTCGAGATCGCGCACCGCGGCGACCGGCGGCAGCACGACCGCGTCGGGTTCGGCTTCGATGTGGTGGAGCGTACGGGCCTCGTCGAGCGCGAACGAACCGCTCCGGAGCCGTCGGAGCTCGCCGAGGTGCGCGACGCCACCGAGACGGGCGCCGATGTCGACGGCCAGCGAGCGGATGTAGGTGCCGCTGCTGCAGTCCACGACGACCGTCGCCGTCGGGTACGGCCCGGGCTCGAAGGACTCGATCTCGAGCCGGTCGATCCGGACGCGGCGCGGCGCGCGCTCGACCTCCTGCCCTCGCCTCGCCAGCTCGTGCAGCCGCCGGCCGCCGACCTTCACCGCGGACACCATCGGCGGCAGCTGCTCGATCTCGCCGAGGAACGCGGGCACGGCCGACTCGAGGTCGGCCCGGTCGATGGACATCGGGCGTCGGTCGATGACGTCACCCGACGCGTCGAGCGTCGTCGTCGACACGCCGAACACGATCGTCGCCCGGTACCCCTTGCCTCCTTCCTGGAGGAACCGCAGGAGGCGCGTCGCGCGCCCGAGCCCGACCAGCAGCACGCCGGTGGCGTCGGGGTCGAGCGTGCCGGCGTGCCCGACCCGGCGCTGCCGGTAGATCTTGCGGAGCTTGGCGACGACGTCGTGCGACGTCCACGCCGCGGGCTTGTCGACGACGATCAACCCGTGCGTCGTCATACGGGCGATCAGCGCGCAACCGGAAGCTTGCGCTCGATTCGCCGCACGACCTCGTCGACACCGTCGTCGGACGTGAAGCCGGCGGCGAACCGATGGCCGCCGCCTCCTTCCGCTTCGGCGATGCTGCGCACGTCGACGTCACCGAGGGACCGGAGGCTCACCCGTACGGTGCCGTCGGCTTCCTCCTTGATGACGCACGTGACCTCCGCCTCGGCGGTGCGGCGCAGGATGTCGATCAGGCCCTCGACCTCCTCGATCGTGACCTGATGCTTCGCGAGGTCGTCCTGGGTGACGGCGGTCCATACGAACCGTCGGTCGGGAACGAGGTGGGCGCGGTGGAGCGCGTCGCCCAGCAGCTTGAGGTACGCGAACCGGTGCTCCTCGAACAGCGTGCGGCTCAGCCGCGACACCGGGACGTCGTGCTGCACGAGCTCGCGCGCCATGCTGAACACAGCCGGCGTCGTGGTGTCGTACTGGAAACGGCCGGTGTCGCAGACGAGAGCCGCGTACAGGCACACGGCCGCGTCGCGGTTGAGAGGCAGCCCGAGCATGCGGACGAGCCGGTACACGAGTGACCCGCTGGCCGCCGCGTTCGGGTCGACCACGTTGATGGAGCCGTAGCGGTCGTTCGAGATGTGATGGTCGATGACGACCAGCTCACCGGCGGACTTGGCCGACTGCTCGAGGTCACCGAGTCGGCCGAGCGCACCACAGTCGAAGGTGATCATGACGGCCGGCTCACTCGGGAACTCGTACGGCGGTGTGAGCCGGTCGAGCCCTGGGAGCTCTCGGTAGTGAGGTGCGACGACGAAGGGCGTCGGGAAGGAGGCGACGCATTTCGTGCCGGCGCCGCGCAGGACGTGGAACAGACCGAGCATCGAACCCAGCGCGTCGCCGTCCGGGCTGACGTGGCACGCGAGCGCGACGTCAGGAGCATCCCGGATCGCGCTGACGGCGCGATCGAGCGCCCGGTCGACTTCCGTCGCGCTCGCCTGCGTCATCCCTCCTCCTGCCGGTGGAGCTCCCGGATGATGTCCTCAACTCGCTGCCCGGTCGTGATGGCGGGATCCTCCCGGAACGACAACCGGGGGAGGTACTTGAGCCGAACCTGCTGACCCAGCACCGCTCGCAAGTGCGACCCGGCATGATGCAGCGCTTGTGCGGTCACCTCGTGCTGCTCGGCCGGGCCGAGCACCGAATAGTAGACGGTGGCCTGCCGCAGATCGGGGCTGACGTCGACGCCGGTGAGCGTGACGAACCCGAGCCGCGGATCGGACATCCGCTCGAGCTCCTCGGCCAGCGTCTCGAGAACGACCTCGTTGACCCGGGCCGTCCTCGGGAACCGGCGCGGCGGCTGACCCGGACGCGCCACGTCATCCGTCCTCCGGCTCGAGGTACGCAGTGGAGACATCCAGGAGTTCGACATCGGGCGCACCGGCAACGTAACGCTCCACCTGCTCCAACACGTGCTGGAGGCGCCCGTCGCTCTCGGCGACCACCGCCACGGCGATCGCCGCCCGCTGCCACTGGTCCTGGTGGTCGACCTCGGCCACCGACAGCCGGTACCTGTGCCGGAGGCCGTCGACGATGGGCCGGACCGCGCCCCGCTTCGCCTTCAGCGACCGGCTCTCCGGCACGTGGAGATCGAAGCAGACCGCCGCCGCGTGCACGTCTCCATTGTGGCGGCCGTGCGGCGCCCGGCGCGCGACAGTCGGCGGATCGGTCAGGGCCTCCGGTCCGGGACCAGGAGCCCGCGCACCTCCTGCACCGGGTAGTCCTCGCTCGAGCGCAGGACGGCGAGGCCCATCGGGGTCGGGCGCGGCGGGAGACCCGGCCCGGTGAGCACGAAGTCGGCTCCCCACCGGGCGGTGGCGACGATGCGGTACTCGCCCTTGGTCTCGTACACGTAGCGGGCGGCGGGGTCGGTTTCCGACCCGGCTCGGTCGGCGCGGGCCGTGCGACCCTCCCCCATCTCGAACACGACGTCGTGCACGCGCGCCGTTCCCGTGACGGTCCACGGGCCGATGCTGGTGCTGACCTGGAGCTCTTGCGGGCCTTCGTACCAGAGCCACGTCTCGAGCCCGGTCAGGCCGGTCGGGCGGGGGTTGATGCCGATCTTCGGCGGGGGGATCTGACGGAGCGCGGCGCGCCAGATCTCGCCGATGCTCGGCACCGGCGGCAGTGCCGGCGGGGCGGGCAGGCTGCCGTCGGGGTCGAGTGCGAGGCAGCGCACCTCCTGGTTGACGATCGCGCCCGAGAGGTCGGTCACGACGAGCGTGTGCAGCCACCCCGGCTTCCCGAGCCCGGCGTCACAGCTCGGGCCGCGCCCCGCGAACACCCCGCCCGGCACCCACGTGTACTTGTACGGCGCCGGCCCGTTCGGATCCCCGGCGCTCACGGTCCCCACGCCGCCGTCCCGTCCGGGAGCGATGATGCCGACGATGATTGTGTCTCCGCTGATGGCCCCGCCCCCGCTTGGATCTCCTACCGGAATCCCCCACGCATTTCCATTGAGCACAACTGCAAATCCAACCGCGATCGCAACTCGAATCACAGTTCTACGTTTCCTCCGCCGGTTGGAGACCAGTCCGCGATCCGCCATTTGCGTTCCGCGTCGGCAGTCAAGAGCACCGACCAATTCATCGGCCCGTTGTGAGTTCGACCCTCTCCAACCTGCACCCCGTTTCCGTCGACGATGCGTTCGAATTCGAACTGGTCGACAACTCGAACTGTCACGGTCTCGGGCCGAACATCGATTGGACTGACTTCCACGAGGCGATAGCCGTCGTCCGCAGCACGCCAACCGTTCTGCGTCAGTCGCTGAAAGACATCACGTTGCAGATCATGGATGCGTGTGCCCTGGACGTAGATGTCCGAGATCAGGGCGACGTCTGGGTTCTCTGAGAGCCACCGAAAGTTTCGAGTGAGCGATGTCAAGATCGCCACGTAGTCGGTGCCTGTGTTCTCGAGAGGCGGGCGGGGGGTGCCGTGGAGGGAACCGCCGGGGATCGGGCGGGTCAGGTCGATGGTCGGCGGCGGCGCGCTCGACGGCGCGGCGGTGGTCGAGGAGGAAGCGCGCCGGCCGTCGCGCGT
>DATFVT010000027.1:0-3719 GCA_035260105.1 Acidimicrobiia bacterium | reverse complement strand
GGGGTGCTCGCCGCGCTCGACACACGAACGGGCAAGAAGCTCTGGACCACCAACGCGCCCGACAAGACCGGGTGCGGCCCGTCGATCGTGAACGGCCGCGTCTTGTGGGGATACGGGTTCAACCTGTTCATGGGCTCCGGGCAGGGCGGCGTCATCAGCTTCGAGGTCGGCGCATAGCAGCTGCCGCCTGCACCCGATGAGCCGAACCGTCCGGGTGCTCTCCGTGGCGGCGGCGATCGCCGCGCTGTCGTCGTGCACCTCGGGCGCCGCCGTCCGAACCGAGCCGGCCGCTTCGGGACGGGCGTCGCCGTCCGCCGGGTGTCGGGCCCGGACGCCGGTGGCGCCGGGAGTGTCCGAGCGCACCATGACCTCCGGCGGGGTCGAGCGGAAGTTCCAGCTCACGATGCCCCCGGGCTACGACGGCACGAAGCCCCTCCCGGTCGTCCTCGCGTTGCACGCCCTGAGCATCAGCTACGGCTTCGTCGCCGGCATGACCGGCTTCGCCGACATGGAGCCGCGTCACCCGTTCATCGGCGTCGCGCCGTCCGGTCGCTACGACGGAATCACACCGTTCTGGCTCGCGGCCCCTGTTCCGGACAACTACGACGTGAAGTTCGTCGGCGATCTCCTCGACGAGCTCGAGCGCGAGCTTTGTGTCGACACGGCGCGCGTGTATTCGATCGGCATGTCCAACGGGGCGCAGATGTCGTCGTTGCTGGCCTGCCGGATGCCCGGCCGGATCAGCGCCGTGGCCGCCATCGCCGGTGTCGAGTTCTCAGACCGCTGCCGTGGTCGGCCGGTCCCGGTGATGGCCTTCCATGGGACGGCCGACCCGATCGTGACGTACGACGGCGGGGGGCTCAACGCGACGCGCATTGCCGACGCGCAGTACTGGAAGGGGAATGTGCCGCCCGGTCTGCCGCAACACCGCGGTGTCGACGCCGCCATGCGGAACTGGGCCGCGCACAACGGATGCGACCGCCGCCCGGTCGAGGAGCAGGTCGCGTCCGAGGTGCGCCGGCGCACATGGAAGCACTGCAAGGCCGAGACCGTCCTGTACATCGTCGACGGCGGTGGCCACGCCTGGCCGGGCAAGCCGGTTCCGCAGTTCGAGGCGTCGTTCGGGCACGCGACCACGCAGATCGACGCCTCGACGCTCAGCTTCGACTTCTTCTTCTCGCACCCACGATGGGGCTAGCGCAAGGCCGTCCGCACCCGCGCCAGCAGATGCTTCCGTTCAGCCTTCGTCGACACTCGCATCCGCTCGAACTCGGCGCCGTGGAGGCGCACGTCGGCATAGAAGCCTGTCGGGTCCTCATGGAAGTGCAGGAACGCCCGTGACCCCCGGTAGAACACGCCCCGCGTCTTCTCCTTGATTCCTTCGACGTTGCGCAGGTCGCTCAGCAACCCGTCGAGCTCGTCGAGCCCGGCCGGTGTCGCGTGCTTCATGACTCGATCATCGCGGACCGCGGCGGCGCTCGCTGCTTCGCGCGCCACGGCCACCAGTCACGCCACCTGGCAAGCGCATAGGCGACCGCCAGGACGATCCAGCCGCCGACGGCGTCGAGGAAGAAGTGGTTCGCCGTGATGACGGTGGTGAAGATCATCAGCACCGGGTACAACACCAGCAGCAAGCGGGCCCACAGCGGCCGGACCAGGGGCCACAGCGCGAAGACCGCCCACGTCGCCCACGTGATGTGCAGGCTCGGCATGGCGGCGTAGATCGCACCCGTCTCCTGCGAATGTGGCACCGGCTTGCCGATGGTGAAGTACAGGAGTCGGGTGTCGACGAAGCCGAATCTCGGTGGCAGCAGCCGCGGCGGCATCAACGGGTAGAACCAGAAGCCGGCGAGCGCGACCACGAGGATCAACAGGAAGGTGTTGCGCCAGCGCACGTAGCGCCCGGGATCGAAGTGGTACAGCGCCACGAGGGTGACGACCGGGGCGGCGAAGTGGATGCTGCCGTAGAAGAGGTTCCACATCCCGACGAGCCACGGGTACGGCAGGAACCAACCCTGGATGGCGCGCTCGTGGTAGATCCCGAGCCGTTGCTCCCAGTCGATGACCTGCTTGGCGTTGTGGAACGCGTCGGCGCGTGACACGCCGACCAGGTCCCGGATCCAGCCGTACACCGGGTACAGCGCGAGGACCATCCCGGCGGCCTCGAGCGCCCATCCCCCGCGGATCCGCTTGCTGCGGGGCCCGGGCGGGGGTGGTCCCGACGGCGGCGCCATGGGTCGGCACTTCACTCGCTCGCGCGGCTGGTCGCAACCCTCCTCGTTCCCGGACGACCATGACCCGATCGGACTAGCCTGCCCCGCGGGCGGAAACGGCCAGATCGGGCCATGTTCCGCGGCCCCGTCTGGTCACACAATGAGTTGTCACTGACCCATCCGGCCTGCGCGTGCGCGCGCAAGGGCGGGACCCCCTTGCGGCAAGGGCGGACGGGAGCCGCATGACCACGGTCAAGACGAGAAGAACCACCTGGCACCTGCGACTCTGGGTGGGCCTCGCCGCGGCGGCCGGGGTGCTGCTCGCCCCCGGGCTGACCCACGGAGAAGCGATCACCCTGTGCGTCGCCACCCTCGTCTACGTCCTGGGGGCGACGGTCTTCGACGCCGTCGCCGCGCGCTGGCCCCGCTTCCCGGCTCGCATGCTCACTCCTCTCCTCGGCGTGGGCGTGATCGAGCTCGTCATCCTCGTGATCCCGCGCGCGCTGGTGGCCGGGCTCGTCCTCTTCCTCCTCGTCGTGACCGTCTCGACCTACGTGGGCGGCCTGCGCCTCGGGATGTACCTGTCCAGCGCGGCCGTGGCAGGCGCGGTGGTCGCGAACGCCCTTGCCCCCGAAGCCGACCGTGTCGACGGCGGCACCCTGATCGCCTTCGTCGTCGTCGTCCCCCTCGTTGCGGTCTTCACGGGACGCTTGACCGCCGAGCGGCGACGCACGGCAGTGGCGCTGGTCCGACTCCACGAAGCCCTCGGGACGGCCGTAGATCATCTCGATCTGCCGACCACGCTCGATTCGATAGCGGCATCGGTCGCTCACGCGGTCCGAGCCGCCGCCGCCGGGATCGTGCTGCACGACCGTGACCACGTGTTCGTCGCGGCGTGGACGCCGGGATTGTCGGCACCGTCGGCGGCCGAGATCGAGCGGTTGATGCACGCCGGGCTCGCGCTCGGACCGAAGAGCCCGCTCGGTGCCGGGCTGGTGACCCGGCGGCCGCTCGTCGTGAGCGACCTCGGAGACGAAGGAAGCCTCGGTCACTGGTCGGGCCCCTGGGTGGAGGCCCTGCGCCGCCTCGGCTGCCGATCGCTCGTCCTCGTGCCGCTGCGACTGGGCCACGAGGTGATCGGCGTGCTCGCAACGGCCTACACCCGGCCGGGCCCCGTGTCCCGGGACGACTTGGCGTTCCTCGAGGCCTTCGCCGACCGGGCGGCGGCGCTCGCCGTGCGCGCCCGCGCCTACGACCAGGAGCGGGAGTCGGCCGAGAAGCTGGCGCGCCTCGATCGCCAGAAGGGCGAGTTCCTCTCCCTCGTGTCGCACGAGCTGCGCACGCCGCTGACCGCAGTGAAGGGCTTCGTCGACACCGTCCTCGTCCACTGGGACTCGATCCCCGACGACCGGCAACGCGAGCTCCTCGACCGGGCATCGAGCAACGCCGACGAGCTCAACCGCCTCGTCGGGCAGCTCCTCGACTTCTCCCGTCTCGACGCGGAGA
>DATFVT010000026.1:0-2630 GCA_035260105.1 Acidimicrobiia bacterium | reverse complement strand
CTCGCGTGGCTCGTGGTGCCCCGCCTGCTCAGCAGGAAGGTGTAGCGCGCGTCAGTCGCGGGTCAGGACGATCTTGCCGAGCTTGCCGCCGGCGAGGAACCGGTCGTAGGCGGCTTCGGCCTCGCTCATCGGGTAGGTCGTCGCCACCGGGACCTGCAGGCGCGCGTCGGCGTTGTCGAAGAGTGGGAGCACCTGCGCCTCGACCAGCTGCACGGCGCGGGCCTTCTCCTCGAGCGGCCGGACGCGCATCCGCGACGAGTGGATGCGGCCGCGCTTGTCCATCAGCGTCAGCAGGTTGACCTCGGCGTTGGCGCCGCCGCCGAGCCCGATCACGACGACGCGACCACCGACGGCGAGCGCATCGAGGTCGGGCCCGATGTTCGGCGCGCCGATGAGCTCGAGCACGACGTCGAACGGCCCGCGGGCGGCGAAGTCGTCCGGCGCCACCACCTCGGTGTGGCCGGCGCGCGCCCCGATCGCGGCGACATCGTCACGCAAGTCCGGATTGCGTACCGTCGCCGTCACCCTTGCCCCGGCGAGCGCGGCGAGTTGCACGCCGGCGATGCCGACGCCCCCGGCAGCCGCGTGCACGAGTGCGTGCTCGCCCAGACGAAGCTCGCACTGGGTGAACAGGGCGTCGTGGGCAGTGATGAAGACCTCGGGGAAGCCGCCCGCTTCGGGCCACGTCAGCGTGTCGGGGACGGGCATCGTCACGCGCTCGTGGGCGACGGCCAGCTCGGCCTGCGCACCTCCGCCGACGAGCGCCATGACGCGATCGCCGACCGAGAACCGCTGCACGTCGCGCCCGAGCGCGACGACCTCGCCCGCCAGCTCCATCCCCATGATGTCCGGCGGGCTGCCGGGTGGTGCGGGGTACAACCCGCGCCGCTGGATCATGTCGGGGAAGTTCAGACCGGCGGCGCGCACCTCGACCAGCACCTCGCCCACCCCCGGATCGGGGTCGGGGTGCTCCCGCCACTCCAGGTGCCCGTCCACCACCGTCACGGCCCTCACGGCCCGGCACCCTAGCGAGCCGGGCCTCTGACCAGGGCAAACGGGACGCGAGCGGGCCCGGGGCCGGAGAGCGGTACGTTCCGGGCATGCCGCCCGCCGAGCGCAGCCCCGACCACCGCCCTCCCGAGGGCTCCCTGGCCTTCGTCGACGACGACGGCAACCGTGTCCTGCTCGACGCCGGCGAGGCGGTGCTGCTGTTCGGCCTGACCGACGCGTTCGAGGCCGCGACCGTCTCTGCGTGCCCGGAATGCCGGAGCCGGGTGCTGGCCGTCGTGGCCGTCCTCGACCTGCTCGAGCACGGGCCGTTTCATCCCCGGGCGACGGACCTCACCGAGCTGGCGGAGGAGGCCGCGACGCTGCACCTCTACGTCGAGGACCTCACCAGCGAGTGCGAGCACGAGGAGTGGCTCGACCCCGGCTACACGGAGTGGTGCGACGCCATCGACGAGGTGCCCGGCGTCCGCCGCCCCGCGCCGTAGTCGTCAGACGTCAATCCTCGTCGATCAGAGATCGAGTAGCGCGCCGAACGACTCGTCCAGGCAGTCGAGCAGCGTCGCCGGGTCGCTGACGGCGGCGGGGTCGATGTTGATTCCCATGTCGAGCGAGTCGAGGTAGCTCAGCAGCGTGACGTTGAGCGCGCACCCGGCGCGGGGCCCCATCGGGTAGTTGGCTTCGATGCGAGCGCCCGCGAGGTGCAGATCGACTGGGCTGCCGCGCAGGTTCGACGCGGCGAAGTCGATCGTGCGGGCCTGGCTGCGCGTCAGCGCGACGAGCATCGAGGACGGCAGGGCCGCGAGCAGGCCCGCCAGCGATCCCGCGGCCGTGACTGCCGGCTCGTCGCGCAGGCCGTGCAGGCGCTCGTGCACGCGACCGAAGCGCGTCGCCGGGTCCTTGGGTTGCACGGGGACGAGCACGCGGGCGGGCGTGAAGCTGTTCGCGCTCTCCTCGTCGTCGCCGACGCGCGTGCTGATGGGCATGGCCATGCGCAGCTCGTCGCACGGGACGCCCATGCGCTCGTGGTACAGGCCGAGCGCCCCCGTGACGCCGGTGACGTACACGTCGTTGACGCTGCCGCCGAGCTTCGCCGCCACCGCCTTGGCGCTCGCGAGCGGGACGCCGAAGCTCTCGAACCGGTGGGCGAGGGACCGTCGCTCCAGGAGGGGCGAGCGCGCGGGGTCGGTGATGAGGAGCTGCCGGCGAACCGACTCTCCGAGCCGGACGGCTTCGTCGACGCCCCGGCGCGCGGACTCCGGGCTGGACAGGACGTGGGCGGCGGACTCGAGCCCGCGGCTCACGCGACCGAGCTGCTCGCGCACGCTGTACGCGACGGCCTGGCCGACGGCGTCGGTGGGAGAGACGCGCCGTACCGGGTCGGCCGACGCTTCCGCGCGGCGCTGGGCTTCGGCGTCGGCGACGATGCGCTGGAGCGGTGACGGCTCGGGCGGTGGCGGCGGGTCGGCCTCGAAGTCGAGCAGGCTCAGCGAGAGCTTCACGCCCCCGACACCGTCGGTGATCGTGTGGTGCACCTTCTGCAGGAACCCGGCGCGCCCGCCTTCGAGCCCTTCGACGACCGTGAACTCCCACAGCGGCCGCGACCGGTCGAGGGGCGTGGCGGC
>DATFVT010000025.1:0-2147 GCA_035260105.1 Acidimicrobiia bacterium | reverse complement strand
TGGGTGCTCGCTCACACGACGAGGGTCCACCACCGGCGCCGCCGGGATCCCCGCGGCCAGAAGCCTCGCCACGAGTGGATCGCGCTCATGCTCGGCTGTCCACGAGGCGAGCGCCGCGTCGATCCGGTCGTGCGCCGCGCGTCGGCCCGCCCGGGTCGCGAGCTCCGGGTCCTCCGCCCACGCCGGCCTTCCGAGGACACCGACGAGCGCCGTCCACTGTGCATCGGTGGCCACCGACAGAGCGAGCCAGCTCTCGTACCCGGTCCGGCCGTCTCGGCACCGGTAGAGGCCCTGCGGCGCGGCGCTCGGGGAACGGTTGCCCTGCCGCTCCAGGAGCCGGCCGTAGGCGCCGAACTCGATCAGAGACTCGGCAGCGACGTTGAGCGCGACCTCCACCATCGGCACCTCGACATGGGCGCCGCGGCCAGTCACGTCCCGCTCGGCGAGCGCGATCAGGAGGGCGAACGCCGCGTGCATGCCGGCGAGGGGATCGCACGGACCGCGGGGGATGCGGGGCTGGTCTGCTGGATGCCCCGTGATCCACGCGAGCCCGGTGAGCTGCTCCATGGTCTGGGCAAACCCGACGTGATCGCGCCACGGACCCACGAGACCGAACGCCGGCATGCGCATCAGGATGGCCCGCGGGTTCACCCCCCGAATCGCCTCCCATCCGAGCCCGAACTGCTCGAGCACGCGTGGCGAATAGTTCTCGACCACGGCATCGGACCGCGCGACCAGTCGCTCGAACAGGGCAACGCCGCGCGGATCGCGCAGATCGAGCGTGATCCCGCGCTTGTTGGTGTTCTGCGAGAGGAACAGGTTGCTGTATTCCCACCACGCGGAATCCGGGCCCGCGACCATTGCGCCCGTCATCCGGACGCCGTCGGGTCGCCGAATGGATTCGACGTGGATCACGTCGGCACCGAGCGCGGCCAGGACGTGGGTCGCCGATGGGCCGGCCCACCACGTCGTCAGGTCGAGGACGCGCAGGTCATCAAGGGGGAGCGTGACCGTCCCCAGCTCGAGTGTCGACGGCCGCTCCGTCGGCTCGATCCGTCCGGTATGTTCGCCGAGCGCGGGAGCGGGCCGGAACGGTGCCGCTTCGTGATCGTCGATGCGATAGGGCGGACGCGGCAGCAGGAACGTCCCGGTCGGGTCGGGCACCAGGACGCCGCGCGCGACGAGCTGCGGGTGCCGGCGGACGGTATCGCCGTTCAGGACCGGGGCGACCGGAATGCGTAACCGCGCCGCGCGCTCGACGATGTCGGCCGTGGTGTGCCGGGTCGTCCACGCACGCACGATCGCGTTCCACTCGGCGAATCGCGCGCGCCGCCCCCAGACCTCCCGGAGCACCGCGTCGTCCTGGAGGTCGGGTCGTTCGATCAGCACGAGAAAGTCGGCGAACTGCTGCGCCGACCCGGTACAGAATCCGACCCAGCCATCCATCGTCGGTTCGATCGACGGTGTCTCCACAGTCTGCGCCGGCTCGGCGAACTCGCGCGCGCCGAGCAGTCGGTAGAGCAGGTCGACGAAGATCGTCGACGCGAGGGTCATCGCCTCGAGGAGCGAGAGATCGATCCACTCGCCCTGGCCGCACCGGCGTGCGCGCCGCACGGCTGCGAGGGCGCCGACCGCGCCATACGCGCCGGCCATCCATTCGGCGAGCCGTCCGCCCGACTGGAACGGCTCGCCGCCGGACAGGCCGCGGAATCCGACCGATCCGCACTCCGCCTGGATCGTGAACTCGGTCGCCGGGCGCCCGCTGTAGGGACCGGCGCGGCCGAAGGGCGAGATCGAGAGCAGGGTGAGAGCCGGGAACCGCTGCGGCAGGTCGAGGACCTCGATCACCCCGGGCGCAAACGACTCGACGACGAGATCGGCCCCCGCCACAAGCGTGGTCACGTGCCGATCGTCGGGCGCACCGACGATCGCGCGCTTGGAGTGGTGCAGGTACCGGAAGAGGGCGCCGTCCTCGTCCCCGAGCGGAGCATCCGTCGCCGACCAGCGCCGGAGCGGATCGCCGTCCGGCGTCTCGACCTTCACGACGTCGGCCCCGGCGTCCGCGAAGAGCTTCGTGCAGTACGGACCGGCGATCTCGGTCGAGAAATCGACCACGCGGAGGCCGCGGAGGGCGCGCATGCTCGTGA
>DATFVT010000024.1:0-3520 GCA_035260105.1 Acidimicrobiia bacterium | reverse complement strand
AAGAAGATGATCGACGTGCCGTGGGTGCAGATGGACCTGGCGCGCACCCACGCCCGGCTCGAGGCGATGAAGCTCTTGAACTGGCGCATGGCCGCCGCCCTCGACGCCGGCGCGCTCGCCCCCGCCGACTCGTCGTCGGTGAAGACGTACGGCACGGAGACGCTCGTCGACGTGTACCGGACGCTGCTCGGCGTCCTCGGGGCCGCCGGCTACCTGCCGCCCGGCTCGCCCGGCGCCGTGCTGCACGGCGACGTGGAACGCGCCGGGCGCGCCGCCCAGATCAACACGTTCGGAGGCGGTGTCAACGAGGTGCAACGCGAGATCATCGCCAGCGCCGGCCTCGGCATGGCCCGGCGGGCGAGATGACCGCCCGCAGGCGGAAGTAGGGACGGGTGGCGACCACGACGGGAACCGACACGGACAAGGCGGCACTCGACGCCCGGCTGAAGGAGTTCGAGGGGCGGGAGGCGGGCGCGCCGGAGGTCGGGCCCGATCCCGTCAACCAACCGATGATCCGACACTGGGTCGAGGCCGTCGGCGACCAGAACCCCGTCTACACGGACCCGGACGCGGCCGAGCGGTCCGTGCACGGCCAGGTCGTCGCGCCGCCGGTGATGCTCCAGGCGTGGGTCATGCGCGGTGTGCGGCCGCGCCAGACCGGCGGCGGCAACGCACGCGACGACCTCATGCAGCTCCTCGACGATGCCGGCTTCACGTCCGTCGTCGCGACGAACTGCGAGCAGGAGTACCACCGCTACCTGCACCTCGGTGACCACCTCTCGACGACGACGATCATCGAGTCGGTCTCCGACGAGAAGCCGACCGGCCTGGGCGTCGGGCACTTCGTGACGACGCGCGTCGAGTACCGCACCGACGACGGCGAGCTCGTCGCGACGATGCGCTTCCGCATCCTCAAGTTCAGGCCCGGGACGGGTCGATCGGCGGCGAAGGCGGAAGAAGAAGCGAAGCCGCGGCCGCTGCGGCCACGACCGGCACTGACGCAGGACAACGCCTTCTGGTTCGAGGGCGCGCGGCAGCACCGGCTTCTGATCCAGCGGTGCACGCAGTGCGGGACGCTGCGGCACCCGCCCCGCCCGATGTGCTCCGAGTGCCGGTCCTACGAGTGGGACGTGGTCGACGCGACCGGGCGCGGCACCGTCTACAGCTTCGTGGTCAACCACTACCCGCAGGTGCCCGCGTTCGACTACCCCCTGGCGGTCGGCCTCATCGAGCTCGAGGAGGGAACGCGCCTCGTCGCCGACGTGATCGGCGTCGATCCCGCCGACGTCCACGTCGGCATGCCAGTCGAGGTCGAATGGGTCGACCACGATCCCGACCTGAGCCTCCCGGCCTTCCGTCCGGCGAAGCCGGAAGTGAAGTAGCAATGGACTTCTCGTTCACCGAGGAGCAGGAGGCCGTGCGCGAGCTCGCGGCGCAGGTCTTCGCCGGTCACGCGACGACCGAGCGCGTGAAGCAGGTCGAAGCATCCGAGACGCGCGTCGACCGGGAGCTGTGGCGCGCACTCGCCGACGCCGGACTACTCGCCATCGCCCTCCCCGAGGAGCACGGCGGCAGCGGCCTCGGGCTGATCGAGCTCTGCCTCCTCCTCGAGGAGCAGGGCCGGCGGGTCGCACCGGTGCCGTTGTGGCCGACGGTCGTGCTCGGGGCTCTGCCGCTGGCCGAGCTCGGCACGCCCGAGCAGCAGCGGCGATGGCTCCCGGGCGTCGCGAGCGGCGATGTGATCCTCACCGCCGCGCTGGCCGAGCCGGGAGTGAACGACGCGCTCCGTCCGCAGACGACGGCGACCCGCGACGGAGACGGGTGGCGGCTCGACGGCGCGAAGCCCAGCGTGCCCGCCGGCCACGTCGCCGACCGGGTGCTGGTCCCGGCGGCGACCGGCGACGGCGAGCTGGGTGTCTTCCTCGTCGATCCCGCCGGTCCCGGCGTGGAGCGCACGGTCGGGGCCACGACCGACCGCTCGAAGGTCGCCCACCTCACCTTTTCCGGGGCGGTCGCGGAGCGCCTCGGAGGCACCGAAGATGTTGCCGGCCGGCGGGCCACGGCGTGGATGCTCGACCGGGCGCTCGTCGGGTTGTGCGCACTGCAAGTCGGCGTGGCGGAGGGCGCGCTGCGCATGGCGGCCGACTACACGTCGGAGCGCCAGCAGTTCGGACGACCGCTGTCGACGTTCCAGGGTGTCGCGCTCAAGGCCGCCGACGCGTACGTCGACACCGAGGCGATGCGGGTCACGCTGTGGCAGGCGGCGTGGCGGCTCACCGCCGGCCTCGACGCGACCCGCGAGGTCATGGTGGCCAAGTGGTGGGCGTCCGACGGGGGACAGCGGGTCGTGCATATCACCCAGCATCTCCACGGCGGCATGGGCGCCGACGTCGACTATCCCGTGCATCGCTACTTCCTGTGGGGCAAGCAGATCGAGGACACGCTGGGCGGCGCGAGCGCGCAACTCGCCCGGCTCGGCCAGGCACTCGCGGAGGCAACGGCATCAGCGTGAACACATCTCTCCGCTACGACGACGTCGAGGTCGGCGACGAACTGCCGACGCTCGTCATCCCACTCACGCGCACGCTCATCGTCGCGACCGCGATCGCGTCGCGCGACTACCAGGACGTGCACCATGATCCCGGGTTGGCGCAGGAGCGCGGCTCGCCCGACATCTTCATGAACATCCTCTCCACGAACGGGTTCGTCGGCCGCTTCATCACCGATTGGGCCGGTCCCGACGCCGTCCTCAAGAGCGTGAGGATCCGGCTCGGCGCCCCCAACCACCCGGGCGACACCATGACGATGACGGGGCAGGTCAGCGGGAAGAACGACGGCGTCGTCGAGGTCCAGATCCGGGGCGCGAACGAGATCGGCGACCACGTGACCGGCACCGTCGCGCTCGAGCTGCCCCGATGAGACACAGCCGGTGAGCGACCAGAACCAGCTCCGCGACGCGGCGGCCGTGGTCGGGATCGGCGCCACCGAGTTCTCGAAGGAGTCGGGACGTTCGGACCTTCGCCTTGCCGTCGAGGCGTGCGAAGCGGCGATCGCCGACGCCGGCCTCGAACCGGGGCAGGTCGACGGCATGGTCACCTTCACCCAGGACACGAACCCCGAGATCGAGATCGCCCGCAGCCTCGGCGTCGGCGAGCTGTCGTTCTTCTCCCGCATCCACCACGGTGGCGGCGCCGCGTGCGGGACCGTGCAACAGGCAGTGCTGGCGGTGCACGCCCGCGTGGCCGACTACGTCGTCTGCTACCGGGCGTTCAACGAGCGGTCGGGGCGGCGGTTCGGGGCCGGCGTGCAGGACCAGCGCGCCCAGCTGCTGGGATTGCACGGACCACCGTACGCGACCGCCGATCAGGCGCACTTCTCGTGGTACGCGCCGTTCGGTCTGCTCACGCCGGCGCAGTGGGTGGCCATGTTCGCCACCCGCTACATGCACGAGTACGGCGCGACGAGCGAGGACTTCGGGCGGGTGGCCGTCGCCGACCGCAGGCACGCGGCGACGAACCCC
>DATFVT010000023.1:0-3709 GCA_035260105.1 Acidimicrobiia bacterium | reverse complement strand
GAAGGTCTTCACCGTCGAACCCGGGGTCGCACCCGACACGATCCGGGTTCGCGTTGCGGGGACGGAGTCGCTCGCGGTCGCGGGCGATGGCGGATTGGTTCTCCACACGGGGGGCGGCGACGTTCGGCTCACGCCGCCGGTCGCCTATCAGGAGATCGCGGGGACGCGGCGGGTTGTACCCGTGCAGTACGCGATCTCCGGCGATGAATACGGGTTTCGTGTGACCGGTTACGACCCGACCTCGCCCGTCGTGATCGACCCGCTGCTCCAGGCGACGCCCCTCGGCGGCAGCGACGTCGACGACGCGTTCGGCCTCGCGATCGGACCGGCGGGCGACGTCTACGTGGCGGGATCCACGGCCTCCTTCGACTTCCCCGGCACGGCTGCCGGCGCACAGCGCCGGTTGGGCGGCGGCAGCGACGCGTACGTCGCACGGCTCATCGAGGACCTCACCGGCTTCGAGGAGGTGACGTTCCTGGGCGGAAGCGGTGACGATCGGGGCAGAGCCCTTGCGATCGAGCCGACGACGGGCGACGTGTTCGTCGCCGGGCGCACCGAATCCGTGAACTTCCCGGGCACGAACGGGGGAGCCCAGAGCGCCTTGAGTGGCGACGCGGACGCCTTCGTGGCGCGCCTGAATGCCAACCTGACGGCGCTCGAGCAGGCGACCTACCTCGGCGGAAGCGTCGTCCGCGGAAGTGGGAGCCGCGAAACCGTGACCGCGCTCGCGATCGCCCCCGCGACCGGCGACGTGTACGTCACGGGTCCGACGGAGTCCGCCGATTTCCCGGGCACGAGCGGCGGGGCCCAGGGCGCCTTCGCCGGCGGCGTTCTCGACACGTACGTCGCGCGCCTGAACGCGGGCCTGACCACGCTCGAGCAGGCCACGTACCTCGGCGGCGACGGAAACAACGAAATTCCGTTCGGCCTTGCGATCGCGCCGACGACCGGCGACGTCTACGTCGTCGGTCACACGGATTCCGACGACTTTCCGGGAACGCAGGGCGGTGCTCAGAGCACGTTCGGTGGTGGTGCCCAGGCAGCGTCGATTGGTGTGTGGGACGGGTTCGTCGCCCGCCTGAACGCGAGCCTCACGAGCCTCGAGCAGGCGACGTACCTGGGCGGCAGCAATTTCGATGAAGCCGACGCGGTCGCGATCGCGCCGACGACCGGCGACGTCTACATCTCGGGATTCACGGAGTCCCTGGACTTCCCGGGGACGACCGGAGGCGCCCAGAGTGCCCACGCCGCCGACGCCGGCAACCACGATGATGCCTTCGTCGCCCGACTGAACGCCGCCCTGACCTCACTCGACCAGGCAACGTACCTCGGAGGCAATGGAAGCGAATTTGCCGACGCGATTCAGCTCACGCCGAGCGAGGTGTACGTCGCGGGGCAGACGAGATCTACCGACTTCCCGGGCACCCGCGGCGGCGCCCAGGCCGCTCCTGGCGGTGGGTCCGACGCGTTCGTCGCACGGCTCAACGCGAACTTGAGCGCGCTCGATCAGGCCACCTACTTCGGCGGCGGTCTCGACGACGGGGTGTTCGCCTTCGTGATGGCGCCGACGACGCGGAACGTCTACATCGCCGGCTTCACGCTGTCCCCGGTCCTTCCGGGCACGGCCGGAGCCGCCCAGGGCGGCTTCGGCGGGGCACAGGACGCGTTCGTCGCACTGCTGTCCGCGGACCTGAGCTCGACGCCGACCACGACGACCACCTCCTCTTCGACGACGACCACCCGGCCGCCGACCACCACGACGACCACCACGCGCCCGACCACCACGAGCACCAGCTCCACGACGAGCAGCACGACGACGACTCGACCCACGACGACGACGACGAGCTCGACCACGACAAGCTCCACGACGACCACGACCCTCGTGGTCGCGAACACGCCGCCGACCGTCTCGATCGACGACCTTCCCGCCATCGTGAAGCGAACGGACCTCGGAAGCGGTCGCCTGCTCACGCTCCACCTCACCGTGTCCGAGCCGGCGACGATCACGCTCGACATCTTGAACGGACGGGGCACATCCCTTCGCCAGACGACCCTCACCCGGACCAGCGCGGGCTCCTTCGCGGCACAGATCTCGCTCCGGCATGTCAGGGGCAATGTGACCCTTCGTGTGACGGCGACGGACGCCCAAGGCGCGAGCAGCGTGGTCCAGCAGCAGTTCAGGGTGCAGTGAGCCCTGAATCCCCGCACGCGAGGCCGCGCCGGCGGACACCGATACCCCACGGAGGAACGAACATGGCGCTCGACATGACGCTGCTCGATCTGGTGAGCGCGGTCTCCGGGCACGCCGGGGGCGAGGCCGAGGTGATCGCGACCGTCGTCTACCTCGTCAAGAAGTCGGGTAAGGCGGTCACCGTGCCGCCCGTGATTCAAGCGAGACTCGACGACGCGTCGGCAATCCCACCCGAGTATCCGAACGCCTTCATCGACACGATCCAGCGCTGGGTTGGCAACGCGTGACCTGGCTCGCACAGCTGATCTTCGGCAACTTCTGGACCACCGTGGCGCTCGGTGGAGCGTCCGGCGAGTGGACCCTCGCCTGCTGGCTCGGCGGTGCGCCCGGGTCCTGGGCCGCGCACCTGGCTGCCATCCTCGGCCTCACCCTCGTGAATCGCCTCGCCGCCGAAGCCTTCGACCGCGAGCGTCACTCGGCGCCCGCCCTCCACACCGCGGGGGGTGTCGTCCTCGCCGGAGGGGTGGTGGCCGCAGCCGGCGCGGGAGCGCTCGCGATCGCCGCCGTTGCCTGGCTCGTCGGGGGTGCCGCGCTCGTCGCGCTGCCGGCGCGGGCGGGCGCGCTGGACGCGCAGGCCGTCGCCTGGTTCGGGCCGCCCTTCGCGCCCCTCGCAGGGGTCGCGGTCACCGCGGCGATGGCGATCGCCGCCTGGGGATACACCCACGGCCACCGCCGCCTCCGCATGACCCGTCTCGACGTCGCCATCGTCGGCCTGCCACGGTCGCTCGACGGGCTGCGCATCGCCCACATCAGCGACCTGCACCTGGGACCGACGGCGCATCGGGAGGCGCTGCGCGACGCGATCGACCGCGTGAACGCGCTCGAGCCAGACCTCGTGTGCGTGTCCGGCGACCTGATCGACTCGCCGGTCACCGACCTCTCGCACTGGACGCCCGAGCTGGCACGACTGCACGCGCGCCGGGGCGTGTATGCCGTGCTCGGCAACCACGATCGCTATGCTGGAGCGGATCGGGTCGCGGCTGCGCTGGGCGCGCACACCCACTGGCGGTTGCTGCGCGACGAGGTCGTACGCGTGGACGCCGGTGGCGCGACCTTCCACCTGATCGGGCTTGAGGACCGCCCCGGGCCGCTGAGCGCGGCCATGCTCCCGGGCATGTACGAGCAGGTCCCCGAGGGGGAGCCCTGCGTCCTGCTGGTCCACCAGCCTGCCGCGTTCCCCACCGCCGCGGCGCTTGGCGTTCCGCTGACCCTCGCCGGACATACCCACGGCGGCCAGATCGCCTTCCCGGGTCTGCCCGCGGCGAACCCGGCACGGCTGCTCATGACCCAGTACGACGGCGGGACGTTCACCAGCGGCGGCGCCGTGCTGCACGTGAACCGGGGCCTCGGCACCAGCGGCCAGCGCGTGCGGGTGGCCGTGCCGCGGGAGGTCACCGTGGTGACGCTGGTGGCGGCCGCCGGCGCCGCCGCCGCCTGACGATGCCGATCTCCCTTTCT
>DATFVT010000022.1:0-9633 GCA_035260105.1 Acidimicrobiia bacterium | reverse complement strand
CGAGCTCTCTCCGCAGGGTCTCGTCGTCGAGCCCGGCGACGTAGGGGTGCATGACGGCGCCGCTGATGGCGGCAACGAGCATCACTGTTCGTACGCGCGCCTCCGGTCCGGCGTCGTCTCCGATGAGGAGGCGCCGCAGGCGATGCATGACGTCTCGGTGTTCCTCGTGCTCGGCGAAGAAGCCGATGATCACCGGGTCGCTCAGGATGGTGCTCACCGTCCGGCGGCTGTCGACGGCGAGGTCGACGATGCCGACGACGAGGGCGTCGCGCGCCCGCGTGCGAGAGGGCTCGGTCTCGGCGGCACGGATCACCGCGTCGAGCCGGGCGAGCTCCGCCTCGGCGGCGGCGAGGACGATCTCGTCCTTGGTGTTGAACTGGTGGTAGACGGCCGCCTTCGTCACGCCGATCTCGTCGGCGATCATCTGCAACGACGTTCCGCCGACACCGTGGGCGGCGAAGAGGTCGAGGGCGGCGTCGACGATGCGAGCCTGCGCCGCGCTGAGCGGTACGGCGACGGACTCGGCGGTAGCCACCGCGCCAGGCTAAGCGATTGCCGTCTCCTCCCCTAGCTGAACGGCTAGTCCAGCAAGGGAGGGGTCACCCGGGGAACGCCCCGGATCACCGGTGAGGATGGACCCTGAATCACGTCGAAAAGCGGAAGACACCGGCGTGCCAGTCTGTTGTCCTCGGCAGGCATGCTGAGAGAAGAAGGCACCCCCGTCTGACTCGAGGAGCTTCTCGCATGACTCCCATCATCGAGGCACACCGGGTTACCAAGAGCTTTGGCGACGTGCGCGCGCTCGACGGGCTCGACCTCGTCGCCGAGTCCGGCCACGTCACCGCGCTGCTCGGGCCCAACGGCGCCGGCAAGACCACCTTCATCAGCGCGGTCGCGACGCTCTTGCGGCCCGACGGCGGCGAGGTCCGCGTCGCCGGGGTCGACGTCTGCGCCGAGCCCAAGCTCGTCCGGCGCGTCATCGGGCTCGCGGGGCAGTACGCGTCGGTGGAGCCCGCCATGACCGGCACCGAGAACCTGCGGATGGTCGCCCGGCTCTTCGGGCTCGACCGGCGCGAGGCGCGTACTGCTTCCGCCGAAGTGCTCGAACGGCTCGGCCTCGCCGACGCCGGCGACCGTCTCGTGCGCACGTACTCGGGTGGCATGCGTCGCCGCCTCGACCTCGGCGCCAGCCTCGTCGGCCGGCCCCAGCTCCTGTTGCTGGACGAGCCGACGACGGGTCTCGATCCCCGGGGCCGCATGGACCTGTGGGAAGCCATCCGTGGCCTCGTGGCCGACGGCACCGATGTGCTGTTGACGACCCAATACCTCGAAGAGGCCGACCAGTTGGCGCGGCACATCGTGATCGTCGACCACGGGCGTGTCATCGCGGCGGGGACGCCGGACGAGCTCAAGGACCGTGCCGGTCGCAACGTGATCGAGGTCCGGCCGCGCGCTGCCGGCGATCTCCCCGCGTGCGAGGAGGCGCTGGCGAAGATCGGATGCGAAGCGCCGTACACCGACATGGACACCCAGCGCGTCTCTGCACGGGTCGAAGGTGGCGCGGATCAGCTGCGCGACATCGTGCGCCTTCTGGACGAGCGCGGCGTCGAGGTCGACGACGTCGGGCTGCGCCGTCCCAGTCTCGACGAGGTCTTCCTGGCGGTCACCGGGAAGCGCCTCGAACCGGGCGACGAGGAGACCGATGGCCAGTCCGATCCGGCTGACGCCGCCGAATCACGGGAGCTGCCATGACGACGACCACCACCACAACCGCAGAGGCCACGGCAGAGGCAACGGTCGCGCGTGTCCCGGGCGCGGGCTTCGTGCCCGCTGCCCTCCAGAGCGCGAAGCGCACCATCCTCCAGTTCTTCCGCACGCCCCAACTGCTCTTGTTGGGAACGATTCAGGGTGCGCTGTTCCTGTTCATGTTCCGCTACATCTTTGGCGGGGCCATCAATCCGGGGCACGGGCTCGAGTACGTCGACTTCCTCGTGCCGGGCTTCCTCGTGACCGGCATTCTCTGGCTGGGGATGCCGGCTGCCTCCGGCGTCTCCGAAGACGCGACGACCGGTGTTCACGACCGGCTCCGGTCCCTGCCGATCCCGCGCTCGTCGCCGATGTTCGGGCGCTCGATCGCCGACACCGTGCTCACCCTGTGGGGGCTCTTCGTCGCCGGTGTCCTCGCCTTCATCGTCGGCTTCCGGCTGAACGCCAACGTCGCCGAGGTGTTGCTGGCGCTCGCGCTCCTGGTCGCCGCCGCCTACTGCTTCACGTGGGTCTTCATCTCGATCGGGTTGGTCTCGAAGAGCGCGCAGGCGGCCAACGGGATGTCGACGCTGCTCGTGGTGCCACTCGCGTTCATCTCCGCCGCGTACGTCCCGGCCAACTCGCTCCCCGGGTGGTTGCAGCCCGTCGCCGACAATCAGCCGTTCACGATCTTCAGCAACGCGATGCGCAGCCTGACCCTGGGCGGCGCCGACAAGGTCGGGCTCGGCCACAGCACGGCCTACTGGGTGTTCTTGAGCCTCGTCTGGTGCGCGGGGATTTTCCTCGTGTTCAGCACGATCGCTGTGCGTCGCTTCTCCAAGCGCCGCTGAGGTCCGAGCAGCTCATTTCGATCGGAGCGTGGTTCGCGTGCCTGCCCGAGTGGTGCAGTGGACGACGGGGAACGTCGGCAAGGAGTCGGTCAAGGCGATCGCCGCCAACTCCGAGCTCGAGCTGATCGGCTGTTACGCCTGGTCGAAGAGCAAGGACGGCGTCGACGTCGGGGAGCTGGCCGGCATCGACCCGCTCGGGGTCGCCGCCACGAGCGACGTCGATGCGCTGCTCGCCCTGAAGCCCGATTGCGTCGTCTACAACCCGATGTGGCCGTCCGTCGACGAGCTCGTGCGCATCCTCGAATCCGGAGTCAACGTCGTCACAACCGCCGCGTTCATCAACGGTCGCCGGCTGGGTGAGGATCGCGACCGGCTTGTCCAGGCGTGCGAACGAGGCGGCTCGTCGCTGATGGGGACCGGGGTGAGCCCGGGCTTCGCCGAGCTGGTGGCGGTCACCGTTGCCGGCATCTGCAGCCGCGTCGACAAGGTCACGGTGAGCGAGACGGCCGACACGACCTTCTACGACTCGCCGGATACCGAGCGGCCGGTCGGGTTCGGTCACCCGATCGACGATCCCGACCTCCACGACATGGCCCGCGAGGGAACGGCGGTGTTCGGTGAGGCGGTGGCAATGGTGGCCGACGCGCTCGGTGTCGAGCTCGACGACATCGTCTGCGAGTCCGAGTTCGCGAAGACGACCGAGGACGTCGAGATGGCGTCGTGGACGATTCCTGCCGGGTGCGTCGCCGGCGTCGCAGCGAGCTGGCAAGGCCGGATCGGCGCTCGCACCGTCGTGGATCTGAGCGTCCGCTGGAAGAAGGGGTCGACCCTCGAGCCCGACTGGGTCATCGAGGAGGACGGGTGGGTCATCACGGTCGACGGCCTCCCGACCGTCACGACCACGCTCGACTTCCTCCCGCCGGCCGACTTCCAAGCGGAGTCCATCGAGGACTTCATGGCGATCGGGCACGTCATCACCGCCCTGCCCGCGCTCAACAGCGTCCCGGTGGTCGTGTCGGCGCCACCGGGCATCGTGAGTTATCCGGACCTCAACTTCCCCATGCCGCGGGGTTGGGTGCGCGAGGAGTCCGTGCCCGCTGCGACGGAGGCCGGCTGAGGGATGCCTGCGATCGTTACGGGTGCGACGCCACGGTCACGGAAGGATCACCGGGAGCGTCTCGAAGCCGCGCACCGTTGACGTCGGCGCGATGCGCGCGCGGGCGAGGTCGACGTCCCATTCGGGGAAGCGGTTCAGGACCTCGTCGACGGCCACGCGCCCTTCGAGGCGGGCGAGCGCGGCACCGAGGCAGTAGTGGATGCCGTAGCCGAACGCGACGTGCTGACCGACCTCACGGTGGACGTCGAAGCGGTCGGCGTCGTCCCACCGGCGCTCGTCGCGGTTGGCCGCGCTCACGACGAACAGCATGACGCTGCCCGCCGGGACCGTTTGGCCGTACAGCTCGACGTCCTGCGGGAGGTACCGGGCGATCTGAGGGCCCGGTGACTCGTAGCGCAACAGCTCCTCGATCGCGTTCGGGAGCATCGAGCGGTCGTCGACGAGCTCGCGCCGCTGGTCGGCGTGCTCGGCGAGCACCTTCCCGGCCCACCCGATCAGTCGAGTCGTCGTCTCGTTCCCCGCCCCGGCGACGACCGTCGTGTACAGGAGCGCCTCGTCGCGGGTGAGCGTGCGGGTCGTGCCGTGCTCGTCCTCGAACTCGGTGTGCAGCAGCTCGGTCATGAGGTCGTCGGACGGGTGGTCGAGGCGCCAGTCGATGTAGTCGGCGAACATCTCGCTGCCGAACGTCACGTTGTCGTCGACGCGCATCGCTTCGCCCGCCTTCGTGCGGAGGTTGGCATCGGCGCCGGAACGGACCGCTTCCTGGCCCTCCTCTGGAATGCCGAACAACATGCCGACCACTCGCATGGGCATCTGCGCGCCGAGATCGGCGATGAGGTCGAACTCCGTGGAGCCGACGAGCGGGTCGAGGCTTCGGGCACAGAACTCGCGGATCTTCGGCTCGAGCGCGGCGACGCGTCGCGGTGTGAAGACGCGGGACAGCAGGCTGCGGTGCACGGTGTGCGCCGGAGGGTCCTCGAAGATCAGCGTGCCCGGCGGCAGCTCGATGTCCGCCTTGATCAGCTCGAGGATGCCGCCGCGACCGGAGATGTAGCGCTTCGCGTCGACGAGGCCGCGCTCGCAGTCCTCGTAGCGGCTGACCGCGTAGAAGTCGTACTGCTCGTTGTAGTAGAGCGGTGCCTCGTCGCGGAGCCGCTTGTAGAGCGGGTACGGGTCCGGGTTGTTGATCGCGGTGTACGGGTCGTACGAGAGATTGCTCGCCTGCTGACCATCGATGTCGGTGGACGCGCTCATGCGGCCTTCCCCTCCTCGAGCTGTTCGATATGGCGCTCCACGAACGCGAGCGTCTCGTCGTGGCCCGTCGTGATGCCGAGCGCCCGCTCGAGCGCGATCACCTGTGAGATCCCTGTCATCGCCAGCAGCGCGACGACCGGTGGGCAGCGGTCGGCGGAGATCCCGGAGCGTTCGAGCAGCCCTGAGAGCACCTCGAGTTGCATCCGCCGGAAACGCTCCGCGTAGCGGGCGATCTCGGTGCGGATGGCCTTGCGGTGGTTCGCCAGGGCCGCGAACTCCATCGTGAGGGCGGCGCCCCGCGGGTCGGTGGTCGATGCCCACAACGCCCGAAGCGGCCGGTCACTCGCCAGGGCACGCCCGTAGCGTTCGAGGTTCTGCTCCGCCCGGCGTCGCAGGACCTCGAGGAAGAGGTCGTCCATCGTGCGGAAGTAATAGTGGACGAGCTGCGGCTTGAGGCCTGCCGTGCTGGCAACCCGCCGTGAGCTCACCGCGGCATACCCGTCTTCCAGCATCAGCTGCTCGGTCGCGTCGAGCAGGCAGGCGCGGGTCTTGGAATCGGGCGCACCGATCCGTCGCGTCGATGCCATGTGGTGTCCCTTCCTTGTCACGCCGTCGTGCGTAGTGCTAAGCAGTCGCCTAGCAATGCTGTGCGGGTGCTCAGCATAGGGGGAAGGCCCGGCGACTGCGAGGGGCGGATGGGGCTGCTGGACGGCAAGGTCGCTGTCATCACCGGCGCGGGATCGGGGATGGCGAAGGCGTCGGTCAAGGTCTTCGTGCGCGAGGGCGCCAGCGTCGTCGCCGGGGACATCAGCGGCGCCGAGAAGGACACGGCGGCCGAGGTGGGCGAGGGCGTGCTGCCCGTCCACTGTGACGTCACCGAGGAGGCCCACGTCGAGGCGATGGTTCGCACGGCGGTCGAGGAGTACGGGCGACTCGACGCCGTGCTCAACGTCGCCGGCATCGCCGAGGGCGTGATGCTCGCCGACGTGACCGTGGACCATTACGACCGGACGATGGACGTCGATTTGCGCGGCGTGCTCTTCGGCATGAAGCACGGGATCCGGGCGATGCTCGAGGGCGGCAACGGCGGTGCCGTCATAAACTGGTCGTCCATCGGCGGCCTCAACGCGTCGCCGGGCACGACCGTGTACTCCGCGGCCAAGGCGGGCGTCATCGCCATCACCAAAGCCGGCGCGGTCGAGTACGGCGCCAACGGCATCCGGGTCAACGCGATCTGCCCGGGCTTCGTGCACACGGAGATCATGGGGGCGGCGGGCGAGAGCATCCCGGGCATCACCGAGAAGGCGGCGCTGAGGCGCGGCGGCCAACCGGCCGAAGTCGCCGAGGTCGCGGCATTCCTGGCGTCGGATCGCGCCTCGTACGTCACCGGCGCGATCGTCCCGGTCGACGGCGGCTGGGTCGCGCAGATCTCCTGAGCGTTCGCGGTGAAGCCGGCGCCGTTCGAGTACCACGCACCCGACACGATCGTCGCCGCCGCGAGCCTCCTGAGCGAGCTCGGTGAGGACGCCAAGGTCCTGGCCGGCGGGCAGAGCCTCGTCCCGATGCTGGCGCTGCGTCTCGCCGTCTTCGAGCACTTGATCGACGTCGGACGCATTGCCGAGCTGCAGGGCATCGAACGTCGTGACGGCGCGCTCTGGGTCGGCGCCGGGACGACCCAGGCGAACCTCGAGGTGAGCACCGACGTGGCGTCGACGGTCCCGCTCCTCGCGATGGTGACCCCGCTCATCGGCCACTTCCAGATCCGCAACCGCGGCACGGTCGGCGGCTCGATCGCCCACGCCGACCCGGCCGCGGAGTACCCCGCCGTCGCCCTGACCCTGGACGCGACCATGCAGGTCGCGTCGGCGCAGGGAACGCGCACGATCGCCGCCCACGACTTCTTCGACGGCCTCTGGACCACCACGATGCAGGCCGACGAGCTCCTGGTCGGGGTGTCGTTCCCGATCTGGGACGGGCGCCGCGGCTTCGCCGTCGAGGAGTTCGCGCGCCGCCAGGGCGACTTCGCGATCGCAGGCGCCACAGTCGGCGTCGTGCTCGACGACGCCGACCGGGTCCGGCGCTGCGCCATCGGCCTGATCGGCCTGGGGTCGACGCCCGAGCGCGCCGCCCAGGCCGAGGGCGAGGTCACGGGCCGGGCGATCGCCGAGATCGACCCGGACGCGGTCGGTCGCCTGGCCATGGCCGGCCTCGAGTCCGTGCCGGACGACCTGCACGGCTCGGGCGAGTTCCGCACCCGCGTCGGCGCCGCCATGGTGGCGCGAGCGTGGACGACGGCGAGCGCGGAGGCGCGCCGTGGCTGACGTGCCGGTGCACGTGACCGTGAACGGCCGGAGTCGAGCCGAGACCGTCGAACCACGGGTGACGCTGGCCGACTTCCTCCGCGATCGGTGCCGGCTGACCGGCACGCACCTCGGCTGTGAGCACGGCGTGTGCGGCGCCTGCACCGTGCTCGTCGACGGCGCGGCCGTGCGGTCCTGCCTCATGTTCGCGGTGCAGGCAGACGGCGCCGACGTCACGACGATCGAAGGGGTCGCGTCCCCTGACGGCGACCTCTCCGCGGTGCAAGCGGCGTTCCGCGACTGCCACGGGCTGCAGTGCGGTTTTTGCACGCCCGGTTTCGTCATGTCGGCGACCGCGTTCCTGCGTGACCATCCGAGCCCGACCGACGAGGAGATCCGCGACGCCCTGGCGGGAACCCTCTGTCGCTGCACCGGCTACCAGGGGATCCTCCGAGCCGTGCGTCAGGCGGCCGACGCAGCTCGTGGCGGCGAGCAGTCGTGACGGCGACGGCACCCGGTGGTGCGGCGCGCTTCGTCGGCGCGCGTGTCAACCGCGTCGAGGACGCTCGGCTCCTCACCGGCGCGGGCACGTTCGTCGACGACGTCTCGCTGCCCGGGATGCTGTACGCCGCCTTCGTTCGCAGCCCGTTCGCCCGCGCCGCCATTCGGGGGATCGACACGGCGGCCGCGGGCGCGCTGCCCGGCGTCCGCTGCGTGTTCACCGCGACGGACCTGAACCCCGGCGTGAGAGAGCAGTGGCACACGGCGGCGGGCCCGGCCAGCCCGGAGACGCCACGTCCGCCGCTCGCCGAAGAGGAGGCGCGCTTCGCCGGCGACCCGGTCGCCCTGGTGATCGCCGAGAGCCGGTACGTCGCCGAGGACGCCGCCGAGCTCGTCGAGGTCGACTACGAGCCCCTTGCCGCCGTCGTCGACTACACCGAGGCGGAGCGGGCCGACGCGCTCGTGCACGAGAGCCACGGGTCGAACGTCGTCGGCGAGATCGCCGGTCTGCCCGCCTCCGCGCTCGACGACGTGCTCGCCTCGGCCGAGCACGTCGTGTCCGAGACCATCCACCAGCAGGCGTACGCCCCCGTGCCCATGGAAGGCCGCGGCCTCGTCGTCGACTACTCGGCCGCGACGGGCGAGTTGACCATCTACGCGGCGACGCAGGTGCCACACGAGGTGCGGCTCTTCTGCTCGCGCCTGCTCGGCCTCCCCGAGCAGCGCATCCGCGTCGTGATGCGCGATACCGGGGGCGGGTTCGGTCAGAAGGTGATGGTCCAGCGGGACGAGATGTGCCTGATGCTGGCGGCACCGAAGGTGGGTGCGCCGGTGAAGTGGGTGGAGGACCGGCGCGAGAACCTGCTCGCTGCGGGCAAATCACGCCAGGAGCACGCCGCCGTCACGATGGCGTTCGACGACGACGGCGCGATCCAAGGCGCGCACATCGACTTCGTGCAGGACTGCGGGGCCTACCCGACGCCGTGGCCGGTGACTACGGCAGCCGCTGTCGGCATGCTGTTCCCGGGGCCGTACCGGGTGCCCCGGGCCGGGTTCACGGTCAAGGACATCTACACGAACACCGTCGGCCGGACGGCATACCGCGGGCCGTGGCAATTCGAGACGCTGGCCCGCGAGGTGCTGCTCGACATCTCGGCGCGGCGGATGGGCATCGATCCCGTCGAGCTCCGCCGCCGCAACCTTCTCCACCGGGACGAGCTCCCGTACGCCAACCCCAACGGCATGATCTACGACAACGTGTCCCCGCTCGAGACGTTCGAGCAGGCGCTGGAGATGCTCGACTACTCCGCGTTCCGGAGCGAGCAGGCCGATGCCCGCGCCGCCGGGCGCTACGTGGGCGTGGGCGTGTCGAACTACGTCGAGCCGTCCACACCCGGGTACGGGTACTACGGGACCGAGGCGGCGACGATCCGCGTCGAGCCGTCGGGCGCGGTGAACGTCTACATCGCCGGCGGGTCGACCGGGAACAGCATCGAGACGACCGTCGTCCAGCTGGCGGCCGATGCGCTCGGCGTGAAGATCGACGACGTGAGCACGATCCAGGGCGACACCGCGGTGACGAGCTTCGGCGCCGGCGCCGCCGGCAGCCGGAGCGGGTCGATGACGGCCGGCGCCGTGCGCGAGACCGCCGCCGTGCTGCGTGACCGGATGCTCGCCATCGCGGCCCACAAGCTCGAGGCCGACGTCGAGGACATCGAGCTGTTGGACAGCCGAGCGCACGTCCGCGGCGCTCCGTCGACCGGGGTCTCGTTCGCCGAGCTGGCCGCCGTCGCCTACTTCCAGCCGGGCTCGTTGCCGCCCGGCATCCCCGCCGGTCTCGAGGCGAGCGCCCGGTACACCGCCG
>DATFVT010000021.1:0-6095 GCA_035260105.1 Acidimicrobiia bacterium | reverse complement strand
GACCATCGCCTCGCTCCTGCTCACGTCCCACCCCTCTTGCTCCGCAGTCGTCGGGCCTCCGGAGCGGGCAATCTACCACTCTCCGTTGCAATAGTCAGGGTCAACGACGTCGCTCCGCACTCGTGTTTGCCGCGAAATGCGCAAACTATCCCGGACTCTCGAGCATCTGTGTACGCTTCGTGACCAGCACGGCGGCACCGGCGACGGCGGCGGTCTCGGCCCGCAGCATGTGCGGCCCCAGGCCGAGGCGGTCCCCGGCCAGGGCGGCCTCCTCGTCGGGGTCGAAGCCGCCCTCCGGGCCCACGACGAGCACCCACTCGCCACCGGAGGGGGCGGCCAGCGATGTCGGATCGCTTCCCCCGGGGTCGGCCACGACGAGCCCCGGTCGGCCGTGGAGCTCGTCGACCGGCCGGACTCCGTCGACCGCGGGCAGGCGGGCGCGCCGGGACTGGGCCGCGGCCTCGCGCGCGACCCGGCCGAGACGGGCCACGGCGGCGGCGGCGCGCTCGTCGCTCCACCGCGGGACCGAGCGCCGGGCGGCCAGCACGGTGACGGCGTCGACGCCGAGCTCGGTGAGCTTCTGCACGACGAAGTCGGGCTTCGCGCCTTTCGTGAGCGCGAACGCGACGACGAGACGCGGTGCGAGGCGCGGCTCGTCCACGGGCGCGGCCTGCGCCCGCAACTCGACGGCGCCGGGCGCGACTCCCGCGACGGCGTAGGGGCGCCAGCTGCCGCGGCCGTCGGCCACGGTGATCACCTCACCGGCGCGCACGCGCCGCACGCGGCTCAAGTGGTGGGCGGCTTCGTCGTCCAGGGTGACGTCGTCGTCGAGCGCGGGGAGGAACGTGTGCGCGACCGCCGGGTACCGGGCGGCGAACCCCGTCACTACTGGAAGGCGGAGCGGACCCGGTCGAAGAAGCCGCGGTCGGGCGGGGCGACGTCCTCGCCACGGAGCTCGGCCAGCCGGCGGAGCAGCTCCTCCTCCTCGGGCCGGAGCCGCTCGGGGATCTCGACGTCGAGGCGCACGAGCAGGTCGCCGCGGCGGCGACCGTGGAGCGACGGCACCCCCTTGCCCTTGAGCCGGATCACCTCGCCGGGTTGCGCTCCCGGTGGCACGACGATCTCCTCCTCGTCGCCGTCGAGCGTGCCGATGGTGAACGTCGCGCCCAGAGCCGCCTGCGTGAACGGGAGCGCGTGCGGGTGCAGGAGGTCGTTGCCGTGGCGCTCGAAGTCGGGGTGCGGCGCCACCGCGATGTTCACGTACAGATCCCCGGGGATCCCGCCTCGGGGGGCGGCCGGCCCACGGTCGGCGAGGCGGAGGCGCTGGCCGGTGTCGACGCCGGCCGGGACTTCGACGTCAATCCGGCGCTGCGCGTTGACCCTGCCCTCGCCGCGGCAGTCGCGGCAGGGCGACAGGATCCTGCTCCCGGTGGCGTCGCACGACGGGCACGGAGAGGCGGTCACCATCTGGCCGAGGATCGAGCGGCGCACCTGCCGGACCTCACCGGTCCCGCCGCACATGTCGCACCGGGACGGATGCGTCCCGGGCTCGCAGCCGGACCCGTCGCAGCGCTCGCAGCCGACGGGGAGCCGAACCTCGACGGTGTGGACGACGCCGAACGCCGCATCCCGGAGCGTGAGCTCGACGGCGACCTCGGCGTCGTAGGCGCGGGCCGGCCCGGCCGGCCCCCGGCGGCCGCCGAAGGCGTCGCCGCCGAAGAACGCGTCGAACAGGTCGCCGAGCCCGAAGGCGTCGCCCGTGGGAGCGCCGGAGCGGGCCGCGGACGCGCCGTCCTCCCCGAACATGTCGTAGCGCCGTCGTCGCTCAGGGTCGCGGAGCGTCTCGTAGGCGATCGTGACTTCCTTGAAGCGCGTCTCGGCGTCGGGATCGTCGGGATGAGAGTCGGGGTGATAGCGCCGCGCGAGCGCGCGGTACGCCCGCTTGATGTCGGCTTCGGTCGCCTGAGACGACACGCCGAGCACCTCGTAGTAGCTCCGGGGCAACGTCAACCCGCCTGGGTGAGCAGACGGCCGAGCTGCTGCGAGACCACCGCGACGGCACCGATCGTCTGCGTGTAGTCCATGCGGGTGGGCCCGAGAACACCGACCGTTCCGGCGAGCTGGCCTTCGATGCGATACGGCGCGAGCACGATCGCGCAGTCGCGGAGCTCTTCGATCTCGTTCTCCGAGCCGATGCTCACGTTCACACCCTGATCGAGCAGGCTGCGCACGAGCGAGACGACGACGACCTGGTGCTCGAGCAGCTCGAGCAGGTGGGCGGCGCTCTCACTCGTCGCGAACGACTCGTGCTCGGCTGCGAGCCGGCTCGTCCCGCCGACGTACAGCGCCTCGGGCGGCCGCTCGGCGACCAGCTGACCGAAGCCGGCGCGCACCGCCCGGCCGAGGGCGTCGATCGCGTCGTCGCCGGACGGCGCGAGCTCGGGCAGGTCGTCGAACGCGCGGCCGCCCCATTGCGCCTCGAACGCGGCCGCGGTCGCGCCGACCTGCGCCTCGTCGAGCGGGTCGGCGAGCTCGAGCGTGTACTTCTCGACGGCGCCGTTGGACAGCACCGCGACGGTGAGGACGACGCCGGGATGCAGCGTCACCAGCTGGATACCCCGCACGCGGGCGACCTCGGGCTGCGGTCCGACGACCATCGCCGTGTGGTCGGTGACCCGTGAGAGCAGCTGGCTCGTCTCGTGCAGGAGGTCTTCGAGGGCGCGGTGGGCGGTCTCGAAGAATTCCGCCACCGCCCGCTGCTGTCCCGTGCGCAGCGCCCCGTGCTTCGTGAAGTGGTCGACGAAGTAGCGGTACCCGAGGTCGGTGGGGATCCGGCCCGCCGAGGTGTGGGGCTGGGTGACGTAGCCCTCGTGCTCGAGGACCGTCATGTCGTTGCGCACGGTCGCGCTCGACACGCCGAGCTTGCGGCTGCGGGCGACGCGCTGGGACCCGACCGGCTCGGCCGTCTCGATGTACTCCTCCACCACGGCGCGCAGGATCGCGGCCTTGCGCTCGTCCAGCTCCGTCGGGTCTTTCGTCTCGTTCGTTGCCATCGGCGTCGACCTCGCGATCTCCCAGGCCCCGGCCCAGTCCCGGAGCCGGGCCGCGGCACGCGGGGACCGACTCGAGTGCTCGCCTGTTAGCACTCGATTGTACCGAGTGCCAGGAGTGGTGGGGCGCCCCGCCTCAGTGCACGGTGCCCTGGACCACGGGCTCGCTGCCGGGCGACGCCACGCCCGGCAGCGGCTCGTCCGTGATTGCGAAGGCGACCACCGGGCCCTGGGCGCGGAAGGCGGCGACTCCGGGGTCGGGACCGAGGACACCGGCCGAGACGGCTCGCGCCGGCTGCCCGTCGCCCATCAGCGCCCACAGCTGGTACGTCCGGTCGGAGGGCAACGAGCGGAGGCTGTCCTCGACGAGGAACCCGTCGCCGTCCGGGAGGTACACCACGCGCGCTCGGACGGTGCCGTCGGGCGACGCCAGCGCCGTGCTGACGGCGTTCGGGTCGCGCGACGCCGTCTCGGCGGCGGCGAGGACGGCGCCGGTGTCGGCCTGGCGGCCGAGCTCGTCGATGCGATGGCCCTGCCGCACCACCGTCACCGTGAGCACGCCGATCGCGACGACGGCGGCGACGGCGGCTACCGCCGCGACGCGCCGGGCGAACCTGGCGCGGCGGGACTCGAGCCGGACGACGCCCGGTCCCGGTGACGCCAGCCGGGGCGGCTCCTCCTCGAGCGTGCGGGCGATGCGCTCCCACAACCCGGCCGGGGCCTCGGTGCCGCTGTGCGCGAGGAGCGCCGCCGTCTCCCGGAAATCGGCCACGAGCGCCTGCGCCGCGGGCGTGCGGTCGAGGTACGCCTCGATCTGCTCGCGCTCGTCCTCGTCGACGGCGTCGAGCGCGTATGCGCCGAGGAGCTCGTCGAGCTCGCGAGGGCTCAGCTCTCGCGCCATGGCCCCGACATCCCGCTGTCGACGAGTGCGTCCCGGAGCCGGCCCAATCCCGACCGGATCCGGCTCTTGACCGTGCCCTCGGGCTCGCCGAGCAGCACGGCGACCTCGCGGTACGTGTGACCGCCGAAGTAGGCGAGCTCGATCGCGCGCCGTTCGCCGTCACTCAACTGATCGAGCGCGTCGCGCACGTGCTCCGCCTGAGTGAGGTCCCAGACCTCGCGTTCGAGGTCGTAGCCGTCCTCGGAGCTCAGGCGCGCCTCGCGCTCCTCACGAGCTCGGCGCGCCGCTTCCGCGCGCACGACGTCGACGCTGCGCCCGTGCGTCTGGGTCAACAGGTACGTCCGCAGCGACCCGCGGGCGGCGTCGAAACGGTCGGGTGCGTTCCACAAGCGGAGGAACACTTCCTGGACGACCTCCTCGGCGAGCGCGCGATCACCGACGATTCGGCGGGCGAGGCCGAAGGCGGCCGGCGCGTGCCGCCCGTACACCTCCGACAGCGCGTCGTGGCGGAATCGCCCGATGGCCACGACGAGCTGGGCGTCGCTCGCGTACCGCAGCTCCCCCGTCTTCACGTCCCCGATCCGATGCGTCGCGTGCGTGGTTCTTCGCACCCGAGCCATTTTCGGATGACGCCCTGTCCGGGAACCGCCCGAAGGGGCCGGCGGTAGCCTGCGGCGGATGGACTTCGACCTGCCCGCGGAGGCGGAGACCTATCGGGACGAGGTCCGGGTCTTCGTCCACGAGCAGGCGCCCGGGGGCCGCTTCCCGCCGGACTGGAACGTCCGGCTGGCCGAAGCGGGCTACGTGGCGCCGCACTGGCCCAAGCCCTACGGGCTCGACGCGGGGCCGATCCAACAGCTCGTGATCGACGAGGAGCTCCGCGCCGCCGGGGCGCCGCGCCCGATCAACCCGATCGGCATCGGATGGGCCGGGCCGACCCTGCTCGTCGCCGGCACCCGGCGGCAACAGGAGCGCTACCTCCCGGGCATCCTCTCCGGCGCCGAGCTGTGGTGCCAGCTCTTCAGCGAGCCGGGGGCGGGCAGCGACCTGGCGTCGCTGACGACCCGCGCCGAGCGCGACGGCGACGAGTACGTCGTGCAGGGCCAGAAAGTGTGGACGACGCTCGCCCACGTCGCCCAGTACGGGATCCTGCTCGCGCGCACGGACCCCACCGCCGAGCAGCACCGCGGCATCTCGTATTTCGTGGTCGACATGGCCACGCCCGGCATCACCGTGCGTCCGATCAGGCAGATGGACGGCACCGCGATGTTCAACGAGGTGTTCCTCGACGACGTCCGCATCCCGGCAGACGAGATCGTCGGAGAGGAGAACGACGGCTGGCGTCTGGCGAAGGTGACCCTCGGCAACGAGCGCGTGTCGCTCTCGGGCGAGGGAGCGCTCTGGGGCCGGGGGCCGACCGCCGACACCGTCCTCGACATCGTGCGCCGCCGCGGCGGCGTCGCCGATCCCGGAGTCCGCCAGAAGCTCGCCCGGCTCTACATCGAGTCCGAGGTACTGCGGCTCATCCGGCTCCGCACCGTCTCCGCGATGGTGCGCGGGCTCGAGCCGGGCCCGGAGACGTCGGTGCGCAAGGCCCTCGCCGACGAGCACGGCCAGCACGTGATGGCGCTGGCCGTCGACCTGGCCGGGACGGCAGGGATGCTGCTCGACCGGGGCCCGTTCGGCGAGGCGGACTCGTCGTGGTCGGAGGGCTTCCTCTACTCGCGCGCGCTGACGATCGGCGGCGGCACCTCCGAGGTGCAGCGGAACATCATCGGCGAACGCGTCCTCGGCCTGCCGCGCGACCCCTAGTCAGCGAGGCGCAGCGCAGCGACGAAGGCCTCCTGCGGGACCTCGACCCGGCCGATCTGCTTCATGCGCCGCTTGCCGGCCTTCTGCTGCTCGAGCAGCTTGCGCTTGCGCGTGACATCACCCCCGTAGCACTTCGCGATCACGTCCTTGCGCCGGGCCTTGACGGTCTCCCGGGCGATGATGCGCCCGCTGATCGCGGCCTGGATGGGCACATCGAACAGCTGGCGCGGGATGAGCTCGCGGAGCTTCTCGGTCATGCGCCGCCCGTAGTCGTAGGCCTTGTCGCGATGCACGACGGCCGAGAACGCGTCGACGGGAACGCTGTTGAGGAG
>DATFVT010000020.1:0-2732 GCA_035260105.1 Acidimicrobiia bacterium | reverse complement strand
CGTTCGTCGAGCGCGCTGCGGCGCGCTGACCACGTGGACCTGTCGACGCGAGTCCCCGAGCCGGAGCTGATGGACACCACCGAGCAGGCGCGGGCGTACGCGGCCGCAGACTTCGCCGAGCCGCACGAGGCGTTCGTCGCCGGCTTCCGCGAGCGCTTCCCCGAGTTCCGATCCGGTCGTGTTCTCGACCTCGGCTGCGGCACGGCCGACGCGACCGTGAGGTTCGCCCGCGCGTACCCGGAGGTGCGCGTGCACGGTGTCGACGGTGCGCCGGCGATGCTCGACGAGGGCGCGGTGCTCGTGCGGTCGAGCGGTGTCGGCGATCGTGTCTCGCTCGAGCTTGCGCGGCTCCCGGACCCGGCGCTCACCGGAGCGGCCTACGACGCCGTCATCTCCAACAGCCTCCTGCACCATCTCGCGGAGCCGGGCGTGATCTGGACGACCGTCGCCGCGTCCGCGCACACGGACTCGCCGGTCTTCGTCATGGACCTGTGCCGTCCGCCGAGCACCGACACCGCCCGACAACTCGTCGACAGCTACGCGGCCGACGAGTCACCGGTGCTCCGTGACGACTTCTACCGCTCGCTGTGCGCCGCGTACACGCCGGACGAGGTGCACGGGCAGCTCGTCGACGCCGGGCTCGCGCACTTCCGCGTACAACGCGCCGGCGACCGGCACCTCCTCGTCTGGGGACGCACTACCGGGGAGCGATGACGCCGTGCACGGGCGGCGGGCCGGACGTCTCGCCGGCGAGTGAGCGGATGAGGCCCTCGGCGTCGTCGAGCCCGACGACGCGGCGCGGCAGGTCGGCGAACGGGTACCGGCCGGTAGCGAGCAGATCGAGAGCGGCGCGGTAGGCAGCCGAGTCGACGCCGAGGGCGCCGACGATCCGGAGCTCCTTGTACACGACGTGGTCGGCGTGGAGCTCGGGCACCGGGCCGCCGCGAGTCCCGGCCACGACGACCGTGCCCGCCGGCCGGGCCAGTGCGATCGCCTGCGCGAACGCCTCCGGCGCCTTGGCGGTCACGTCGACGACGACGTCGGCCAGTCCACCGGTCGCGTCGCGCAGCGCGCGCACCGGGTCCGCGCCGGTGACGTCCACGGTGAGGTCGGCTCCGAACTCGGCGGCGACCGACAGCCGCTCGGCGTCGCGCTGCCCCCGCCCCGTGACCATGACGAACCCGGCGCCTGCCTCCTTCGCCGCCGCGGCCGCCGAGAGCCCGCGCACCCCGGGTCCGAGCACAGCGACGACGTCGCCCGGCTCCGTGTGCGGCACGGTGACGGCCCATCGCACGCCCGCGCCCAGCGGGTTGAACAGCGTGGCGACGGCGGGGTCCAGGCCCTCGGGCACGCGGTGCACGATCGCGTCCGGTCCGAGGTACTGCGTGTCGGCGTAGCCGCCCCACAGGCCGGGGGGCTTGTCGACGGGGATGTATCCGTACATGTCACCCAAGCCGTGGCGCTCGCAGCGCTGGTACGCGCCGGCGCGGCAGGCGTCGCACTCGCGGCACGACTGGAACACCTCGACCGCGACTCGGTCGCCGGCCGTGACACCCCATCGCCGGGCCGCGCCCCCGCCGATGGCCTCGATCACGCCCACGGTCTCGTGGCCGGGCACGAACGCAAAGCCGCCGAACAGATGACCGGTGTACTGCTCGTGGTCCGTGCCGCACAGCCCGCACGCCTCGACCCGGAGCACCGCGTCGTCGTCACCGTGCTCCGGGACCGTCAGCTCATATCCGATGAGGGTGCGCGGCTTCGCGAGCACCAACGCGCGCGCCGAACCGGTCGACACGGCGCGGAGGTTAGTGCCGTGTCAGGTGAGCGTCGTGTAGACGTCGGTGCCGAAGCACGGCAGCCCGGGCTGACCGGCGTACCCGAGCTTCGGCAGGCCGAAGATCTCCTCGATGCTGCACAGCAGCGAGTAGTGGTTGTACGCCGTGTCGTTCCAGCCGCCGGGCCGGATGAACGGCGAGACGGCGACGGCGCCGGTGCGCCCTCCGCCCATCCCGGTGATGCCCGGGAGGGGCGAGTTCGGGCCCGGTCCCTCGCCGCAGCACGCGCCGGCGTCGTTCGCCTCGGACTCGTCGAAGGTGACGATCAGGAGGCCCGCCTGGCGGAACGCACGCGACTCGAGGATCTTCGGGATCCACGTCGCGAGCCACTGGTCGGCGGCGACGAGCCCACCTTCGCGACCGTCCACACACTGGTCGTCATGGCCGTCGTTGCAGAGATTGGGCGTGATGTAGACGAGATTCGGGGTCTCGTTCTTCCGGTTCAGGTCCGCATCGAGCCCGTCCAACGGGACGACGCGATCGGGGCACGCCGGCGAGTCGATGATCGAGTGGAAGTAGACGAACGGGTTGTGACGGGCCGCGTACTGGTCGCCCGGCCGCGCGATCTGCGTCTCGTCGTGGCTGTTCAGCGCAGGGTGCCGGCACGTGGGCGGTTCCGTCGCCGAGTTGCCCATGTCCTCCATGTAGCCCTTCCAGCTCAGGCCGCCGGCGCCGAGCTGGTCGGCAACAGTCTGCACGCTCGCGGGGTAGACGCAGCCCTGGCCCACTGCCTGCTGCGGTGCGACGGTGCCGGCAGGGTGGAAGTCGCTGTACACCTGGCAGTCGGACTGGGTCTGGACGTTCGGCCCCTGACCGCTGATCTGCGCGATGTAGTTACTCAGGCTGGCGTGGGCCGTGCCGTAGTACTGGGTGAGCAGCAGGCCGCGGGGCCGCAGG
>DATFVT010000019.1:0-2441 GCA_035260105.1 Acidimicrobiia bacterium | reverse complement strand
TGGTGGCGGGGGCGGGATTTGAACCCGCGACCTTCGGGTTATGAGCCCGACGAGCTACCAGACTGCTCCACCCCGCGTCGCGGCTGATCAGGGTACCAGAGCCTTCCCGATCTGCCCGCAGCGCCCCTTTTGCTCCTTTGCGAAGATAGGGGCATGGATCTCGTCGACCGATACGAGGAAGCAGCGGACGGGTTCACCGACCGGCTCGAGGCCGTCGACGACGACCAGTGGTCGAACCGGACGCCGTGCACCGACTGGGACGTGCGCCAGCTCGTCGACCACGTCATCACGATCCAGCGGCAGATCCCGGACAGCCTCGACGCCCCGGTCGACGACGACGGCGCCGACCTCCGAACGACGTGGAAGGCCGTGCGCGCCGCCGCGCTCACCGCGCTGCGCCAGCCGGGCGTCATGGAACGGACGATCACGGGCATCCGCGGCGAGATGCCGGTGGAGATGGCGCTGCTCCCACGCCTCTCGGATCTCACCGTGCACACCTGGGACCTCGCCCGCGCGACGGGCGGTGACGAGCGCCTCACCCCGGAGATCGCGGCGATGGTGCTCGAGCGCCTGAAGCCGAACGACGAGGCGCTCCGCCAGTCGGGGAGCTTCGGTCCGAGGATCGACCCGCCGGCGGGCGCCGACGTGCAGGTCGAGCTCCTCTGCTTCCTCGGCCGGCGGCCCTGACGATGCGGGGCATCACCGGCCAGCTGACTGACTTCGTGCCGGCCGAGCACGTCTTGACCGGCGACGCCATCGCCGACGACTACGGCCACGACGAAGCGCTCACGGCAACCCCGGCGACTCCGGCGTTCGTCGTCCGCCCCGGAAGCACGGACGAGGTTGCCGCCGTCCTTCGCATCGCGAACGAGCACCGTCTGCCCGTGACGGCGCGCGGCAGCGGTACCGGCCTGTCGGGCGCGGCTGTCCCCCGCCACGACGGCATGGTGGTGTCGTTCGAGCGCATGAACGAGATCCTCGAGATCGACGAGAGCAACCACGTCGCCGTCGTCCAGCCCGGTGTCACGCTCGACCAGCTCGACGAGGTGACGGCCGCGCACCGGCTCGTGTACCCGGTCTTTCCGGGTGAGTACAGCTCGAGCCTGGGCGGCAACGTGGCGACGAACGCGGGCGGCATGCGCGCCGTCAAGTACGGCGTGACCCGTCACCAGGTCCTCGGGCTCGAGGCCGTGCTCGCCAACGGCGACGTGATCCGCACCGGCGGGCGCTTCGTCAAGGCGACGACGGGCTACGACCTCACGCAGCTCGTCATCGGCTCCGAGGGCACGCTCGCCCTCGTCACCGAGGCGACCCTCAAGCTCTACCCGCGCCCCGAGCACCAGGCGACCGTGCTCGCGCCGTTCCCCGCGCTCGAGGACGTGACGCGGGCGGTGCCGGCGATCGTCGGCAGCGGCATCGGGCCGCTGATCCTCGAGTACATCGACACGCTGACGATGTCGGCGATCACCGCGCACGTCGGCCTCGACCTCGGCGTCGCACCCGACATCCAGGAGCGTGCCCTCGCGTACCTCGTCGTGATGATGGAGAACACGCACGCCGACCGGCTCGACGAGGACGTGCAGGCGCTCGGCGAGCAGCTCGCCGCGCTGGGTGCGCTCGAGGTGTACGTGCTGCCACCACTGGCGGCGGCGCAGCTCATCGACGCCCGCGAGAAGGCGTTCTGGGTGGCGAAGGCGAACAACGCCGACGACATCGTCGACGTCGTCGTGCCCCGTTCGGCCGTCCCCGAGTTCATGGCCAAGGTGGCCGAGATCGGCCATACCTACCAGTCGCTCATCGCCGGATGCGGCCACGCCGGTGACGGCAACGTGCACCTGTCTGTGTTCCAACCCGACACCGAGCAGCGGTACAAGGTGATGCGGGGACTGTTCGAGGCGGGCATGGCCCTCGGCGGCGCCATCTCGGGTGAGCACGGGGTGGGCAAGGAGAAGAAGCGCTACTACCTCGAGCTCGAGGACCCCACCAAGGTCGAGCTCATGCGGCGCATCAAGGCCGCGTTCGACCCGAACGGCATCCTCAACCCCGGCACCCTCTTCGACTGAGGCATCCGTGGACAGGCCCAACATCCTCCTCGTCCTCACCGACCAGGAGCGCTATCCCCCGCCCTACGAGTCGGAAGCGGCGCGGGCGTTCCGGCGCGCGTACCTCCCCGGTCGCGAGCGGATCCGTGACACCGGGGTCGAGCTGCACCGGCACTACGTCGCGTCGACGGCGTGCGCGCCGAGTCGGGCGTCGTTGTTCACCGGCCAGTACCCGTCGTTGCACGGCGTGAGTCAGACGGACGGCCTCGCCAAGAGCGCGTGGGACCCCGCGATGGTGTGGCTCGATCCCGACACCGTCCCGACCCTGGGCGACTGGTTCCGCGCCGGCGGGTACCGCACGGAGTACCGCGGGAAGTGGCACATCTCCCACGCCGACCT
>DATFVT010000018.1:0-2227 GCA_035260105.1 Acidimicrobiia bacterium | reverse complement strand
CGCGGCCTCGCTCATCGTGAGGACGGGCGCGAAGCACGTGTCGGTCTGCTCGAGGATGCCGCACCACTCGTCGCGCGTCTTGGACTTGAACAAGGTGGTGAGCTTCTCCCGCATGGCGTCCCAGCCGCTCCGGTCCATCTGAGCGGGGAGGTCGTCGTCCGAGAGCCCGAGCTTCTCGACGAGCTCGGCGTAGAACTGCGGCTCGAGAGAGCCGATCGAGATGAACTTACCGTCCGCGGTCTCGTAGGTGTCGTAGAACGGCGCGCCGGTGTCGAGGACGTTGCCGCCCAGGTGCTCCTCGTCGAAGGCGCCCAACGCGCGGAGCCCCCAGGTCATCGCCATGAGCGTGGCGCTACCGTCGACCATGGCGGCGTCGACGACCTGTCCCTCCCCCGACGTCCGCGCCTCCAGGAGCGCCGACACGACACCGAGTGCGAGCAGCATGCCGCCGCCCCCGAAGTCGCCGACGATGTTCATCGGCGGTGTGGGCTTCCCGCCGGCCCGGCCGAAGTGGGCGAGGGCACCGGCGAGCGAGATGTAGTTGATGTCGTGGCCGGCGGCCTGCGCGTACGGCCCCTCCTGGCCCCAGCCCGTCATCCGCCCGTACACGAGCTTCGGGTTCCGCGCGAGGCACGCGTCCGGGCCGATGCCGAGGCGCTCGGCGACGCCGGGCCGGAAGCCCTCGATCAGCGCGTCGGCCTGCTCGACCATGCGCAGCACGGTCTCGACGCCGTCGGGCTGCTTGAGGTCGACGCCGATCGAGCGCCGGCCGCGGTTGAGCACCTCCATCCAGCCCGGATCGAAGCCCCGCTCGACCGACTGCGCGCGGTCGACGCGCACCACGTCGGCACCCAGGTCGGACAGCAGCATCGCCGCGAACGGCCCGGGCCCGATGCCCGCGATCTCGACGACCTTCACGTCAGAAAGAGGTCCCATGCGGCTGACCCTACCCGGGGTCGTCACGGGACAGCTTCTCGACGAGCGGGGTACGGTCGCCGTGTGGCGGCGGTCCGGCGCGTCATCCCGCTCCTCGTCTACGAGGACATCGAGGCCGCGCACGACTTCCTCGTCGAGGTGTTCGGCTTCGGCGCGGGCGGCGTCGAACGCGACGGCGAGGACGAGGTCGTGCACGGCGAAGTGACGGCAGGAGACACGGTGATCTGGCTGCACCGAGTCTCTCCCGGGCACGAAATGGCGTCACCGCGCACGATGGACGCCCAGACCGGTGGGCTCGTGGTGCACGTCGACGACGTCGACGCGCACTACGAGCACGCCCGCGCCGCCGGGGCACGAATCGACAGCGAGCCCACCGATCAGCCCTACGGGCAGCGCGAGTACGGCGCGCGCGACCGCGAGGGATACCGGTGGTGGTTCGCGACCCCGCTGTAGACAGGGTCAATGGAGACACTCGCTTCGGGTTACGGGCTCGTCGAGGGGCCGACGGTCGACGCTGACGGGAACCTGTACTTCAGCGACGTGCTGGGAGGCGGGGTGTACCGCCGGACGCCCGGCGGCGAGATCGCGACCGTCGTGCCGAAGCGGCGCGGCGTGGGCGGGATCGTGCTCCACGCCGACGGCGGTGTCGTCGTCTCGGGCCGCGACCTCGTGCACGCGCGGGAAGGCGAGAATCGCCGGCTGTTCGCGGCCGACGGAGTGCTGGGATGGAACGACATCTGCGCGGACTCCGCGGGGCGCGTCTACGCCGGTTCGCTCCGCTATCCGGTGTTCGACCCCGAGGTCGAGCCGGTGCCCGGCGAGCTGTGGCGGATCGACGCCGTCGACCAGGCCGCTGTTCTCTACGAAGGCGTCGTGCACGCCAACGGCGTCTCGCTGTCGCCCGGCGAGCGGACCGTCTACCATTCCGACACGCGAGGCAACGTCGTCCTCGCGCACGAGCTCGGCGACGACGGCACGGCTCGTGGCCGGCGCGCCTTCCACTTCCCGCCCGGGGCGCCCGATGGCATGGCGTTCGACGCGCAGGGGCTGCTCTGGGTCGCATCGGCGCGTGGTGGATGCGTCGCTCGCCTGACGCCGGACGGCGAGATCGATCGCGTGCTCGACGTCCCCGCGCAGACGGTCACGTCGGTCTGCTTCGCCGGCGACGGAGAGCACGATCTGTTCGTCACGACGGCCGACAACACCGACGAGCCCGAACGTCGGGGCACGATCTTCCGCATCGACGCCGGCGTCGGCGGCGCGCCGGTCCATCCGGCGCGCGTCTGATCCC
>DATFVT010000017.1:0-2986 GCA_035260105.1 Acidimicrobiia bacterium | reverse complement strand
CGCCGCGAACTCCCACAATACGCCCGATTTCATCTACCTACCGGTAGGTAGAGTAGCGTCGCCAGGGAGGGAAGGTCCGCCCCCTACGAGGAGACCGATTTCGTGAACGTGCCCCTCGCGCTGCTCGCCGGGCTCGCCGTGACCCAGATCTCGGTCGTCGTGACCACCGTGTACCTGCACCGCACGCTCGCCCACCGGGCCCTGACCATGCGGCCGGCGTCGATGTTCGTGTGCCGCTTCGTCGTCTGGATCACGACGGGCATGAGGCCACGCGAGTGGGTCGCCGTCCACCGCCGTCATCACGCGACCTCCGACACGCCGTCCGATCCGCACAGCCCGCGCATCCTCGGCTTCTGGCGCGTCCAGCTCGCGAACGCGGGGCTCTACCGGCGCGTCGCGCGCGACGAGCTCACCGTGCACAGGTACGCGCGCGATCTTCCCGCCGACCGGCTCGACCGGTGGTTCTTCGACCACGGCCTGCTCGGTCTGGCCATCGGGATCGGGATCCTGTGCGTCACGTTCGGATGGCAGACCGGGCTGCTGGCGGCGGGTGTACACGCGGTGACCTACCTGGGGTTGAGCGGGGCGATCAACGCCGTCGGTCACACCCGCGGCCGCCGGCCGTTCGGCAACCCGGCAGGGAACTCCCAGTGGCTCGCGCTCCTGACGGGAGGCGAAGGGCTGCACAACAACCACCACGCCGCGCCGACGTCGGCCAACTTCGCACTCGGCCGCGGCGAGGTCGACCCCGGCTGGTGGGTGGTACGCGCGCTCCTCCGGTGCCGGCAGGTCACCGTGCGTCACGACGAGGTGAAGCTCAAGCAGGTCGCCTGACCGCGAGGCCCGCGCCGGTCAGCTACGCGTTGCTCGGAGCCTGCTCCCGCAGCGCCCGGCGGGCGTCGTCGGGGCCGGCGAGGAAGGCGGGTGCCGGCGTCGTCACTCCGTTGGCGGCGTAGCGTGCCAGGTGCTCCCGGATCTCGTCCGGCGTGCCGTGCACGATCAACTCGTCGACGAGGCTGTCGGGGATGGCGGCCGTCGCCGCCTCACGGTCGCCGGCCTTCCACGCGTCCCACATCGGTTGGAGGGTCTCGCCCCGACCGAGCCACTCGTGGAACGCGGCGTACACCGGCACGTTGAGGTACGCGGCGATCGCGCGCTTCCCGATGAAGCGGACGGCTTCGTCATTGTCGGTCGGCAGCACGAAGATGCGGGCCACGATCTCCTTGTCCTCGCCGACGTGCGGGACGACCGTCTTCACGTCGTCGGCCGAGAGCCAGTTGATGATGGCGCCGTCGCCCTCGCGCCCGGCGAGTCGGAGCATGCCGGGCCGCAGCGCCGCGACGAGGATGGGCGGGATCTCGTCGACGCGGATGCCGAGCCGGAAGCTCTTCACGGCGAACGTGTCGTACTCGTGCGTGACCTTCTCGCCCGCGAGCGCGGTGCGGAGGAACCGGATCGTGTCGCGCACGCGGCGGTACGGCTCCTCGAACGGGATGCCGTTCCAGTTCTCGACGATGACGTTCGACGACGTCCCGATCCCGAGCGCGAAGCGACCGGGGGCGGCTTGGACCATGCTGGCGACGGTCTCGGCGAGCGTCGCCGCGCCGCGCGTGTAGGCGGGCACGATCGCGGTCCCGAGTCGCAAGGAGGGGGTCCACGCCGCTGCCAGCGCCAGGGGCGTGAAGGCGTCGGCGCCGCCCGACTCGGCCGACCAGAGGTCGGTGTACCCGAGGGCGGCGATCTCCTCGAACCACTCGCGGTGCGCGTGCAACGGGACGCCGTCGAACGGGACGGTGATGCCGTGGCGCTGGGGAACGCTCATGTGCCCCCTCCTTCGGGTGGCTGCGCCGGCGCCGCCTCGCCGGCGGCCTGCGGGTCATCCTCGTCCCAGTCGCGGTGCTTGCGCACGATCGCCGATTGACTCGCCGTGCCGAGGAGGGTGCCGTCCTCGGCCCAGAGGTGCACGAGGCCGTGGCCGAAGCCGTGCTCGACGGCGTGGACGCGCACGTCGGCCAGGATCCACTCCGTCGCGTGTCGCGTCACGACCCGCAGGGTGTTGTCGAGGCTGTTGCCACCGGCGCGCTCACCGAGCGCCTGCCCGACACCGAAGGGCACGAAGTCGCCGACGATCGCCAGCGCCGCCGCCGACATGTCGAGGCCCGGGAGGTGCACCCACAGCGCGGCGCGTCCGTCCCCGGGCGGGCCCGGAAGGTCCTGGAAGTTGCGGCCGGCGGCGAGGCGCATCTCGAGACGGTCCATGATCGTGCCCTCGTGCCGGGGCATCGTCTCCCGCGGCGGGCTCGAACGAGGTGCGGGGACGTCCGGGCGGATCGCCCACGAGCCCGACAACGGGAGCTCACGCCGGCCGAGGGCGGCGTTCACCGTGAAGATCTCCTCGCCGTCGACGCGGGCGACGGCGCGCGCTTGCGACGAGTGGTGGCCGCGCACGATCTCGGTCACGGCGATCTCGACGACCGACGGCGGCCGGGCGTACGAGAGGTACTGCGCCGTCGCCCACACCAGCGGCCGGCCCGTCGTGCGCTCGAGCGCCTCGATGGCTGCGCCCAGGCCGCAGCCGCCGAACAGCGTGCCGCGCCCCGAGCACAGCGCCGGCACGACGGGGAGGTTCCAGACGTGGGGGTCGTCGGCGCGCGCGAGCCCGAAGAACCGGAGTGCGTCCACGGAGCCAATCTAGGGTCGGGCGCGCGACCCCGGGGGCTGGGTCGTGGCGTCGGCGGCTTTGCCGACCGGCGCACAAAGCCGGAGCTGGCGACGGTGCCAATCAAGTCACGTCGACGGCGGCGACGGCCCACGCCCGGGCTGCTCCCGGCTCCTCGACCGCCAGGTGGAGCTGCCAGCCGGTGGCGGTCCCGCCGCTGTCCCACGCGTACCACTGCAACCTGGCCAGCCGATCGCCGAGCACGTCGCCGTCGACCGGCCACTCGTCGAGGAGACCGGCCAGCGCCGCACCCGCCCACCAGGCGGC
>DATFVT010000016.1:0-2818 GCA_035260105.1 Acidimicrobiia bacterium | reverse complement strand
GTCGAGCGGCGGACGATGCTGCCCACGCAGTTGGCGACCAGGTTCAGCTGCTGTCCGTGGACGAGGCGCCGGGTGCCGCGGGTGGGGATGACGATCGATACCGGCGGACGGGCGGTGCGCGCCGGGCGGAGGCGCAGCAGGCGGGAGCGCTCCGGGTCGTGCTCGACGGTCGCCGGGAAGTCGATGCGGTCGAGGTGCTCGGCGACGGCGCGCAGCTCGGCCGCCGGTGCCCGCGCCGGGGTGGTGCCGGGGTACGGACGGCGCCGGTGGTACAGCGCCTCGGGCACGTGCACGACGCGCCGGGCCCGCTCGCTCACGCGCAGCGCGGCGTCGTGGTCGAGCGCGAGCGCGAGGTCGGGCCGGATGCCGCCGGCGTCGGCGAGCGAGGAGCGCCGGAAGACGGCGAGCCGCCCGGTGTACGGGAACGCCAGCAGCCGCTCCGGCGACCAGTCGGGCTTGAGCCGGGGCTGGGCGCGTCCGCCGTGCTCGTCGAGCTCGTCTTCGTCGGTGTAGACGAAGTCCACGTCGTCGTCGGCGGCCGCGAGCACACGCTCGACCGCGGCGGGGTCGAGGCTGTCCCCGGCGTCGAGCCACGCGACGAGCTCGCCGTCGGTCGCGGCGATGCCCTCGGCGAGCGCGGCGGCGGGTGCAGCCGCCCCTCCCGGCGCCAGCACGGCGACGCCGTCGACGACCGCCCGCGCCGGGCCCAGCTCGTCCGGGCTCACGACGACGCACGCGTCCCAGTCCGACGACGTCTGCGCCCGCAGCGACTCGATCGACGCTGCCACCTGGTCGACCGGCGCCCCCACCCCCACGACGACGAACGAGATGCGGATCGCTAGCTCCCGGAGATGCGTGCAGGGAGCCAGCTGGGCGAACGTGGCGCACGCATCGTCACCGCAGCAGCCCTCGCAGGCGGTGCCAGGCGCGCAGGACACGGCCGGTGCGGGAGCCGAGGACGCGCTCGGCGTCGGCGAGCGCGTCCTGGTGGCGGCGCAGCTCGGCCTCGAGGACCTCGACGCGGCCCAGCGCCTCGCCCAGGCGGGCCTCGTGCCCGACGAGGTCGTCCCGGGCGAGCAGAAGCTCCTCCCGCAGCCGCAGGTTCTCCTCCGCCACGGGCCCCGCGCCCTCCTCGAGCTGGGCGTGGAGCTCGAGCAGCTTCTCGCGCACCTGCCGCACCTCGAGGCGGAGCTGCCACCACGCCCGGTCGTAGGTCCGCACGACCTCGGGCAGCAGCGTGTGCGACCGCTCGTACAGCGCCGCCCACGGCGTGAGGAACGTGACGTCGTAGTCGAGGTTGCGCGCGAAGCCCTGGCGGGCGAACTGCGCCGACCAGTCCTCGGGCGCGTGCACGTTCACGTTCGCGGGCTCGGCGTAGTCGAACGGCGTCGATGCGAACAGCACGCGGTCGGTCGCGGCGCACAGGTTCTCGAGGACGCGCTCGGCGTCGGCGGGCGGCAGGTGCTCGAGCACGTCGGCGCACACGACGAGGTCGAACTTGCGGTCGAGCGGCTCGGTGGCGTTGCCGATCTCGTCGAGTCGGCTCGCGTCGACGCCGAGGTCGCGGAACCGGTCGGCGAGGTCGCCGGCCTCGAGGCCGGCGTCGAGCACCGAGTCGATCTGGAGGTCGGTGACGAGCCGGCGCGCCGCCCGTGCCCCTTCGTCGGCGGAGAGGTGCATCTCGGCGATCGTAGCGGTGCGCCCGGCGGCGAACGCGGCCGGTAGCGTCGAGGATCGTGCGCAAGCCGTCGCTCCGAGGCGTCCGCAACCGGTTCCGCCGCGGCTCCGACAACCGCGCCGTCCCGTACGTGTCGCAGGTCGACTCGCCCCGGTCGCAGGACCCGCCGACCCACTCGGTGCTCGTGCAGGGATGGGTGGCCGTGCCGCGCGCATCGAAATGGGAGGGCCCGTTCGTCGACGTGGGCGAGCTGCGGCCGCTCGAGCTCGTGCAACGGGGCGAGGTCGAGGCGGGGTTCGGCGACGAGTGGCACGTGACCGGCTACCAGACGATCGTCCCGATCACGCCGGAGACGGCCGAGCGCCGCTGGGACCTCGTGCTCCGCGTCGACGGTCGGGAGTACCGGGAACCGCTCGAGGTCGACCCGTCCCGCGCTGCGCTCGACCAGTTCCGGGCCATCAAGCGCTCGAAGCTCCAGCGGATCGAACGGATCCTGCGCTGCCCGCGCCCGATCAACGGCCGGATCGGCGGCGACGACTGCCGCGGCGAGCTCCGGCGTCTCGATGCAGGCACGCTCGAGTGCACCCGGTGCGGCGCCCGGTACACGCACGGCGAGGACAACTACGACTTCCTGCCCGCCGACCTCGCCGCCACGTCGGGCATCGTGCACACCGACAACATCTCGTCGTGGGGCCACGATCCCATCGCCGCGCAGGTGATCCGGAACCACGCCGACGGGCTCGTCCTCGACGCCGGCAGTGGGTTCAAGTCGACCCTGTACGAGCACGTCGTCAACCTCGAGGTTGTCGGCTACCCGTCGACCGACGTGCTGGGCGTCGGCGAGCACCTGCCGTTCGCCACCGGGTCGTTCGACGCCGCGCTGTCGCTGAACGTGCTCGAGCACGTGCGCGACCCGTTCCGGTGCGCGCGCGAGCTCGCGCGTGTCGTGCGCCCGGGCGGGAAGCTGTACGCGTCTGCGCCGTTCCTGCAGCCGTACCACGGCTATCCGCACCACTACTACAACATGACCGCGTCCGGGCTCGAGAACCTCTTCGGCGACGCGTTCACGGTCGACCAGCTGCTCGCGCCGGCCTCGGCGGTGCCGATCTGGGCGCTGAGCTGGTTCCTCAACTCGTACGT
>DATFVT010000015.1:0-2618 GCA_035260105.1 Acidimicrobiia bacterium | reverse complement strand
GCGGTCACGTGCCGGCGCGACGCGGAGGTGGATGCGCTCAGGGCCGGGCTCGGCGACCTCGGCGCCAACCTGGCCGTCATCGCGGCCGACGTCACCGACGAGGAGTCGGTCGACGCCGCGTTGGCGCAGTTCCACAGCCGGCTCGGGTCGGTCGAGGCGCTGGTTCATCTGGTCGGGGCCTGGCACGGCGGAGAGCCGGTGCAGGAACAGTCGTTGGAGACCTGGCGTGGTGTCACCGACCTCAACCTGACGTCAGCGTTCCTGTGCGCGCACGCCGTCCTTCCCGAGATGATCGACGGGGGCTGGGGCCGGCTGGTCATGGTGTCGAGTCGTACCGCGAGGGAAGGCCGCAACGGCCAGTCCGCCTACGCGGTCGCCAAGGAGGGGGTCGCGACGCTGGCGGAGGTGATCGCGGACGAGTGCTGCGGGACGGGTGTGACGGCCAACACCATGGCGCCCTCGGTGCTCGACACGCCGGCCAACCGTCGCTCGATGCCGTCGGCCGACTTCACCCGCTGGGTGCAACCGGACGTCGCCGCGGCCATGGTCGCGTTCCTCGTCTCCGAGGAGGCCGGCACGTTGCGAGGCGCGTGGTTGCCCGTGTTCGGAGCGGTGTGACGCCCTAGTCCCACCGTTCGAAGGGTCGGGTGCGACGGGCAATCGAGCTCACGACGAGCAGCACGAGGATCGCGCCGACGATCGCCCCGATGACGCCGCCGAGGTCGAACACGTCGGTGTCCCCGATCCCGAACAGCCCGGTGAAGATCAGCCATCCGAGGAGGGCGCCGACCAGGCCGAGCGCGATGGTCACGACCCACGACCGCCAACCCCGAAGGTGCTCGAACGCGTCGTCGGGGATCACCCACCGAGCAACTCCGCCGGCGACGACGCCGAGAATGAGCGCGCCGATCACGGTTCCTCGGTACCCACCGGAGAAGCGCCGTAACCGCTTGCCGCGCGGCGCGCGCAACGCCGCATGTCGACCAAAGTGCGCTTAGGGGGTGAAGCAGACCGGGAGCGCGTCGGGCGATCGGAAGACGCTCCCGACGATCTTGGGTCGGGGCGCTTCCTGATCGAGGTGAAGGTCGTGCAGGCGCTCGAGCACCGCGTCGAGGGCGACGCGCGTCTCCAGGCGGGCGAGGTGCATGCCGAGGCACATGTGCGGTCCGGACCCGAACGACAGGTGCGGCGCGGTCGGGCGGCGGATGTCGAAGACGTCGGGCTGGGCGTAGTGCGCTTCGTCGCGATTGGCGGATCCGAGGAACACGTTCATGTCCTGTCCGGCCGCGATCTCCACCTCGCCCAATCGCGTGTCGCGCACGCACCGCCGCGGAATCATCAGCAGCGGCGTCTCCCAGCGAAGTCCTTCCTCGATCGCCGGCGCGCGCATCTCGGGCTGTCGCACGACCTCGTCGAGCTGGTCCGGGTGCGTGAGCAGGGCGAAGAGCAGATTGCCGAGTGAGCGGTACGTCGTCTCGATGCCGGCGGGGAGCAGCAGGATCAGAAAGGCGAAGATGTCGTCATCCGTCAGGCGCTCTCCGTCGACCTCGGTCCGGACGAGCTCGGTGATGAGATCGTCGCCGGGCCGGGCGCGACGTTCGGTGACCTGCTCGCCGAAGTACTCGCGCAGCGCGTTGCACGCCGCGATGCCGCGGTCCCAGCTCACGATCATGCTGATCAGCTCGATCGACCGGCGTTGGAACAGCGGGATGTCGCGTTCGGGGAGCCCGAGGATGCGCGCGATGACCCGCACGGGGAACGCGAACGTCAGCCGGCGGACGAGATCAGCACGGCCGGACGGCGCGAACGAGTCGATCAGCTCGTCGAGCACGCCCCGCATGAGCTCGTGCTCCCAGCGGGCGAGGAGCTTGGGACGGAACGCGGGCGCCACCAGCGCCCGATGGGCCCGATGCTCGGGCTCGTCCATCGCGATCATCGTGCGGTCGAGGGCCGGGCCCATGATCTCGGCGAGAAGCCGGGACGAGTAGGTCTCGTGGTCCCGGAGCACGGCCATCACCTCGTCGTGGCCGAGCACGCTGAACGACGGCTCGGGCTCGCCTTCGCCGGTCGCCACGTCGTCGGGCAGCGGCCATCCGAGCTGCACCGGGCCCTTCCGGCGTGCCGCGGCCAGGTGCGGGTACGGGTCGTCGGCGGTGCCGAGCTGGATCGAGTCGGGCAGCTCGAACGGGTCGAACCCCGACTGGAATACCGGCGAGTATGCGATACCGAGCAGTATCGAATGCCGCCCCGGATCTGTCAACGTCCCGACGGAGCGGCGTCGGCTGTGGTCTAGGAGCGCTCGGCCAGCACCTCCCATCCTTCGGGCGGGGGAGCCAGCCGCCAGTACTGCTCCGGCGCCGCCCGTTTCGTCGACAGGTGCCAGTCGGCTTCGAGGGCGCGCAGCTGCGACGAATAGGAGGACAGCGCCGCGTCCTTGGCGGCGGCGTCGACGGCTACCGGCATGGCGGCCGGCGTGGGCCACACGCCGGATCGGAAGAGGCGGGCGACGCGCCACGCGAGCAGTCCCGGGATGTGCTTGTAACCCGTGTCCTCGTAGCAGAACCACGCGGGCTCGGGCAGGCGCTCGCGCACGAGGAGGGCGGCCTCGTGGGTGCAGG
>DATFVT010000014.1:0-2858 GCA_035260105.1 Acidimicrobiia bacterium | reverse complement strand
CCCGCAACGCGGGCAATCGTCGCTCAGCGTTCACCGATGCGGCATTGGAACGACCCCTCCCTACCGCCGAAGGCCCTGCTGCCGGGGTGACAAATTCTTGCAACGGCTCGTATATCGAGCAAGTGACTCACGGCACGTCCTGCCGCCGTTTCCTTGCTCGTCCGTCGGCCCCCCAGTCACGAAGTCTTCCTACTGCCGGCAGTAGTGCGGCGGTCCCCGCGGCAGCTGTCAATCAGGATCCGATTGACTCTGATTGATACCCCGGCTAGCTTCCGCAGTCGGGGACGGGCTTGGCCCCCCTCGCCCGCCACCCGGCAAGAGGGGCAGGAACCTGCGATCCAGGTCCCATGCTTCCGTCCCGTCGAGGTCACCCCCGCGCAGTTGGCGTGGCCTCGGCGGGTAAGCGAAATGGAAAGCGGGAGACCTGGCGTGCAAGGACCGGGTCTCCCGCTTTCCGGATGCGGCCACAACTGTTGCCGACTGAGCATTCGAAGCTTCGCTGAGACGCGCGGCGGAGAAGAGCAAGGATGAGCCGCGAGGAGGCCTGAACATTGGCTGTCCCTCGGTGGGCGAGGGGGGACTTGAACCCCCACGTCCTTGCGGACACAGGCACCTGAAGCCTGCGCGTCTGCCGATTCCGCCACTCGCCCGGTGGTGGGAAGTGGCAGCGTACCAACGGATTCCGGCGGTTCCTCGGCCCGAAGGCAGGGGCCGAAACCGGACATCGCGCAGTTACACTTCCGCCCGATGGGTCTCCAGAAGTTCGAGCGGAGGCTCGAGCGGCTGGTGGAGGGCACGTTCGCGAAGGCCTTCCGTGCCGGCCTCGAGCCCGTCGAGATCGGGCGCAAGATCGCCCGCGCCCTCGACAGCGGACGCATGATCGGCGTGGAAGGCGGATGGGTGGTACCGAACGACGTCGTCGTGTACCTCTCCTCCGACGACGTGAAGCGGTTCTCCCGATATTCCGAGGTGCTGTCGCGTGAGCTCGCCGACGCCGCCCGCCAGTACGCCCGGGACGAGGGGTACCACTTCCTCGGGCCCGTCACGGTGGCCCTGATCGAGGACGACGACATCCGCGCCGGGCAGCTCGAGGTCGTCGCCGAGATCGTCGAGGGCCCGGCCGAGCACCTCGGGGCGCTCGTCCTGCCGGACGGGCGGCGGGTGGAGCTGGGGGACCAGCCGGCGGTGATCGGACGGCTCCCCGATTGCGCGGTATCACTTGCGGATGCACAGGTCTCCCGGCGCCATGCCGAGGTCCGCCCGGCGACCGAGGGTTTCGCGGTCGCCGACCTGGGCAGCATGAACGGCACCACGGTGAACGGTGTCGCCGTCCGTGAGCAGGCGCTCCACGACGGTGACGAGATCGGGGTCGGCTCCACGACCATCCGTTTCGAGGCGTCCTAAGGCCGACATCCATGTCCGAAGCCGTCCTGACGGTCCTCAAGTTCTGCTTCCTCGCTCTCCTGTACCTCTTCCTCTACCGGGTGGTACGGCTGACCCTCCGCGAGCTGCGCGCGCCCGCCCTCACGGCCCAGCCCGCCGGCGCACCGCCGCCGGCGCCGCCGCGGCGGGAACGCCGCTCCGAGTCTCGCGCCGCGTGGCGCCTGCGCATCGTCGAGCCGGCCGCCCGTCGGGGCGAGACGCACACGATCGACCGGGAGGTCACCGTCGGACGCGGCGGAGGGTGCGCGCTCGTCCTCACCGACGACACCTACGTCTCGCAGCTGCACGCGCGGCTCTTCCAGCAGAACGGCGAGGGGTACGTCGAGGATCTCGGCTCGACCAACGGCACCTACGTCAACGGCAAGCAGATCGCCGGCGTCACGCGCCTCAAGCGGGGCGACCGCGTGCAGTTCGGGCAGACCGTCGCCGAGGTCGGCAAGTGATCGCGGCGGGGCGTCGGAGCCGCCGGTGAGCCCGATCAAGCTCGTCGCCGCGGGCGTGACCGACGTCGGTCGCGTCCGCGACGGGAACGAGGACGACTTCCTCGATCAAGCCGACCGTCTCGGCCTCGTCGCGGTCGCCGACGGGATGGGCGGCCACCGCGCCGGTGAGGTCGCCAGCGTCACCGCCCTCGAGGCGCTGCGGGCCGCGGTCGCGTCGGGCGAGTCGTTGCGCCACGCGATCGAGGACGCCAACGACGCCGTCCGGGAGAAGTCCGAGTCCGACCACGAGCTGCACGGCATGGGCACCACGCTCACGGCCGGCATGCTGGGCGGCGACGGCTACCTGACCGTCGGGCACGTGGGCGACTCGCGCGGGTACCTGATGCGGGACGGCGAGCTCCGCCAGATCACCGACGACCACAGCCTGGTGGAGGAGATGGTGCGCGGCGGGGAGCTGACCCCCGAGCAGGCCGAGGTGCACCCGCAGCGGTCGATCATCACCCGCGCCCTCGGCATCGACCCCCGCGTCGACGTGGACGTGTACCCGATCGAGCTCCGGGAGGGGGACCGCGTGCTGCTGTGCTCCGACGGGCTCACCACGATGGTGCGCCCGGACGAGATCGCGAGCATCCTCGGCCGCGAGCCGGACCCGCGACGGGCGGCGCAGCTCCTCGTCGATGCGGCCAACGCCGCCGGCGGCGAGGACAACATCACCGCGGTGATCGTCCAGGCGATCGAGGTTCCCGAGGAGCCGGCGGCCGCCGTGGCGCCCGCACCGGTCGCCGAGGACGGCCAGGACGCGGCGGCCAGGGGTCCGCGCCGGGCGAAGAGGCGGCCCGGTCGGACGCTGCTCCGGGTGGCGATGTGGGCGCTCCCGATCCTCGTGGTCCTGGCGGTCGCCTTCGCCATCGTCGGCTGGTACGCGCGCAACACGTACTTCGTAGGCGTCGACCGCGGCCGGGTCACGGTCTT
>DATFVT010000013.1:0-2736 GCA_035260105.1 Acidimicrobiia bacterium | reverse complement strand
TCGTCGAGCGACGTCGCGTCCTCGAAGGCGCGCTCCTCCGCCGGAGTCTCGTCCTCGCGGTCGGGTCGTTCGTCGTCGGGCGGGAAGGTCGTCATCGTCAGTCGAACAGGAAGAGCACGAGCTTCGCCGACAGGTAGTCGTAGCCGAAGATGAGGGCGGTCATGAACGTGACCGCGATCAGCACGATGATCGTCGAGTTCACGACCTCGTGACGGGTCGGCCATGCGACCTTCCGCAGCTCGCCCCGGACCTCGGTCAGGTACTGCCGGGGCCCGACGCGCTCGCGTTGGGGTGCCGCCTGCGGCCGGGGCCGGCGCTCGGGCGCGCGCGGCCGGTCCGACTTCTGGCGCTGCATCAGTCGCTTCGTCTGTCGGTTCACGTCATCGCCTCGGGTGCCGGACGCTGTCGGTGTCGGATCGGAGGTGGAGCAGGGCAGGAGGGACTCGAACCCCCAACCGCCGGTTTTGGAGACCGGTGCTCTGCCAAATTGAGCTACTGCCCTCCGGAGGCGCGGGGGCCCGAAGACCAAGAGTAGCAGCGGCCCTTCGAAGGCCGTCAGCCGGGACGAGCTACGCGACGGCGGCGCGCCGGCGGGATCGGGCGAAGATGAGCGCGGCGGCCGTGCCGACGGTCGCCAGCGCGGCTCCGCCGATGGCGCCGGCGTATGCGAGACGGCGTCCGGACAGGAGCGAGCGCACCGCCTGGCGCTCACCGGCCTCCTCGAGCGTGGCGAGGGTCTGGGCGAGCAGGCTGGGCGACGGCTCGAGGAACCGCGTGCGGAGCTGCTGAAGGGCCCGCAGCATCCGGCGGTACCGCGCCAGCTCGGCCTGGCAGCGCAGGCACGACTCGATGTGGGTCTGCATCGCCAGGTCGACGGGTGTCCCCTCGACCGTCTCGGGCAACAGCCGCGCCACTTCTTCACACCGCATGGGCGGACCTCCCGCCTTCCTCGAACAGCATGTCGCGCAGGCGCTTGCGACCCCGGTGCAACCGCACCTTCGCCGCCGCCACGCTGATTCCGAGATCCTCGGCGATCGCCTCGTGCGACAGGCCGTACACGTCCTTGAGCACCACGATGCTCCGGAGCTTCGGCGGCAGCTGGGCGACCGCGCGCGCCAGTTCCTCGAGCCCGACGGCCGACTCGGCGGCCGCCTCCGGCTGGGCCTCGATGGAGGCCTCGATCGGCTCCTCGACGTGCTCCAGGGACTCCGTCCGCCGGCGGCGCCGCTTCTGCACGAGCGTGGCGGCGGCGTTGGCCGTGATGCGGTACATCCACGTGGAGAACTGCGCGTCGCCGCGGAAGTTCTTGATGCCCTTCCAGGCCCGGAGGTACGACTCCTGGACCACGTCGCGTGCGTCCTCCTCGTTCGCCGTCAGCCGCATCGCGAGGGTGTACGTGTCGACGTAGGTGCGCCGCACCAGCTCGTCGAACGCCGCTCGGTCACCGGATCGCGCGGCGTCGACCAGCCGATCGACCTCGGCCCTCAGCTCTGCGGTCGGATCCGTGGCCATTCAGACCCCTGCCGGCGGTGTCGGGTTACGCACCCGGCCCTACCGCGTCTCCTTGTGGAGCGTGTGGCGGCGGTCCCAGCGGCAGTACTTCTTCATCTCGATCCGCTCGCGGTCGTTGGTCCGGTTCTTCATCGTGATGTAGTTCCGCCGCTTGCAGACCTCGCACGCCAGCGTGACCTTCACGCGCTTGTCGCTCGCCACTCGCTTCTCCTACGTGATGATCTTGGTGACGCGGCCCGCACCCACGGTGCGGCCGCCTTCACGGATCGCGAACCGCAGGCCCTCTTCCATGGCGATCGGCGCGATCAACTCGACGGTCATCTCGGTGTTGTCCCCCGGCATGACCATCTCGACCCCGTCGGGCAGCCCGATCGAGCCGGTGATGTCGGTCGTGCGGAAGTAGAACTGCGGCCGGTAGTTGCTGAAGAACGGCGTGTGCCGGCCGCCCTCGTCCTTGGTCAGCACGTACACCTGGGCCTGGAAGTTCGTGTGGGGCGTGATGCTGCCCGGCTTCGCCAGCACCTGACCGCGCTCGACGTCCTCCTTCTTGGTGCCCCGCAGGAGCACCCCGATGTTGTCGCCCGCCCGCCCCTCGTCGAGGAGCTTGCGGAACATCTCCACCCCCGTGACGACGGTCTTCGTGGTGTCCTTGATCCCGATGATCTCGACGTCGTCGCCGGTGTGGATCACACCCTGCTCGACCTTGCCGGTGACTACCGTGCCGCGGCCGGTGATCGAGAAGACGTCCTCGATCGGCATCAAGAACGGCTTGTCGAGGTCACGCGTCGGCTCGGGGACGTAGGTGTCGACCGCGTCCATGAGCGCTACGACCTGCTCGATCGCGCCCGCGTCGCCCTCGAGGGCGTTCAACGCGCTCACGCGCACGACGGGCACGTCGTCGCCCGGGAACTCGTACTCCGTGAGCAGCTCCCGCACCTCGAGCTCGACCAGGTCGAGCAGCTCCTCGTCGTCGACGGCGTCGACCTTGTTGAGGGCCACCACGATCGAGGGCACGCCGACCTGGCGGGCGAGCAGCACGTGCTCGCGCGTCTGCGGCATCGGGCCGTCGGTGGCGGCGACGACGAGGATCGCCCCGTCGATCTGGGCGGCGCCGGTGATCATGTTCTTGATGTAGTCGGCGTGCCCCGGCATGTCGACGTGGGCGTAGTGGCGGTTGGGCGTCTCGTACTCGACGTGGGCGATGTTGATCGTGATGCCCCGCTC
>DATFVT010000012.1:0-2682 GCA_035260105.1 Acidimicrobiia bacterium | reverse complement strand
TCGGGCTTCGGGATCTCGTCCAGCATCATGTAGAGGTAGTTGGCGGCGTACGGCAGGTCGGGATTCGGGTCGACGGGCTCGAGCCCGTGCTTGAGCCGGTACAGCGCGGTGAGGAGCGTCGGGACGACGGCGCACGTCTGCAGCGCCTGCATGCGGAGTTGCTCCCGGCTGCCGTCGAGCCAGGGGCGGTAGTCGAGGTCGACGGTCATCATCGAGTACGTGGTGCGGAGCATGTCGAGCGGCGGCGCGTCCGGCCCGCCCAGCGCGGCCACCCGCGGCAGCAGCTCCTTCACCTCGACCGGGATCTCGCGATACCGCTTGATCTCCTCGATGAAGGAGTCGCGTTGCCGCACCGAGGGCAGCTCGCCCTCGAACAGCAGGTACCAGACGTCCTCCAGCGTCCGCTTCTCGGCCAGGTCGATCGCGTTGTACTGCCGGTAGTGGTAGAAGCCCTCGAGCCCGCGGACGTCGCCGATGGTCGTGTCGGCGACGACCACGCCCTCGAGTCCCTTGGGGATCTCGGCGGCGGGCAGCTCCACCGGCTGCACCTGCGCGATGCGCATGAGGTCGCGCATGGACACGAGGCCGACGAGCTGCGTCCCGTCGACCACCGGGATGTGGCGGTAGCCGTGCTCGGCCAGGCTCGCGAACGCCTCGGCGGCGGGGACGCCGGGTGCGACGGAGTCGGGGTTCGGTGTCATCCATTCCGTCACGTGGGCCCGGCCGGTGTCGGCGCCGGCGGCGGCGATGCGGATCATGTCGCGCTCGGTCAGGATGCCGACAGGCTTCTCGTCCTGGACCACGACGACGGACCCGACGTGCCGCTCACGCATGCGCGCCGCCGCGTCGGCGAGCGTCTCCTCCGGCGTGGCGGTGATCACCGGCGTGCTCATGAGCTCCGCGACCGTGGGTGCGCTGGACCCGTCCGTCATGAGCGACGTCCCTTCTCGGCGGCTGCCTCCGCGCGAAGTCTACGTCTCAGGGCGGCGACGGCGGCTTTGCTGACCGTCGCCGCAGGAGCCGGAGCTTGCGACGGCGACCAATGGAATTACGTCGAGTCCGGTGCGCCATGACGGCCCGCGCCGGAAGCGAACCGCGCTGCCCCCGCCAGCGTCTCGCCGGAGGCGATCGTCGCCGCGCCGCGCTCGAACTCGTTGGCCAGGGCGTCGTCGAGCGTCAGGCCCCACTGCTCGTAGCTCGATCGCCGGTCGCTCCGCAGGCACAGCTGCGGAAGGAGCGCGAGCTCGTGCGCGAGCTCGACGGCACCGTCGAGCGCCCCGCCCGGATCGGTGATCCGGTTCGCGAGCCCCATGGCGAGCGCCTCGTCGCCCGACACGCCGCGGCCGGTGAGGATCATGTCGAGGGCGCGGCTGTGCCCGATGAGGCGGGGGAGCCGCACGGTGCCGCCGTCGATCAGCGGGACGCCCCACCTTCGGCAGTACACGCCGAACACCGTGTCCCGTGCGGCGACGCGCAGGTCGCACCACAGCGCGAGCTCGAGCCCGCCGGCGACGGCGTGACCCTCGACGGCGGCGACGACCGGCTTGTCGAGCAGCATGCGCGTCGGCCCCATGGGCCCGTCGCCGTCCGGGGTCGCCCGATTGCCCCCGCCGGACGAGATGGCCTTGAGGTCCGCGCCGGCGCAGAACGCGCCCCCGGTGCCGGTGAGCACGGCGACCGCGCGGTCGTCGTCGCCGGCGAAGGCGCGGAACGCCTCGGCCAGAGCCTCCGCCGTCGCGCGATCGACCGCGTTGCGGACCTCCGGACGGTCGATGGTCACGATGACGACGCGATCATCGTGATCGATGCGTACCGTGCTCATGCTGTTTCCTCCCTTGCGTCACGAGTCGCGACGAGGTGCGCGATCTCGTTGAGGCTGACGACGGACCGTTCGCCGGTCCGCGCCGCCGCGATGCGGCTGATCGACGTGTACTCGGGGTGGAACCACAGGTGTCGCTCGAGGCCGAGCAGCGCCGCGAGGTACACGTTGATGACACCGCCGTGGCAGACGGCCGCGACCGTCCCCCCGGGGAAGCGGTCGACGATCGCGTCGATGCACGGGACGATGCGGGCGCGGAACTGATCGGGCGGCTCCCCGCCGAGCTCGTCCCAGCGGCCTTCGACCATCGCCGTCCAATGGTGGTCGCGTGTCTCGCGCAGCTCCTCGACCGGGATGTAGAAGTCGGACTGCGCGTCGTATTCCATCAGGCCGTCGACGACCTCGACGTCGAGGCCGAGCGCGCGTCCCACCGGCTCGGCGGTCTGGTGCGCCCGGCGCAACGGGCTCGCCAGCACGGCGTCGACGGGATCGGACGCCAGCCACGCCGCCAGACGATCGGCCTGTGACCGGCCGCGGTTGGTCAGCTCCGGATCCGCCGGCCCCGTCCCCGAGCCCGGGCCGATGCGCACGGGCTCGGCATGCCGGATGAGCAGCAGGTCCACGGCTATCCCGCGATCGCGAAGCCGAGCACGGACGCGAGCTCGGCGAGCGCGGCGTCCGGATCGCCGACTTTGATCGTGGTCATGCCGAGCTCACGCGCCGGCTTGAGGTTGGCGCCCAGGTCGTCGAGGAACACCGCCGCCGCGGGAGCCACGTCGAGCCGCTCGCACACGAGGAGGTAGATGCGCGGGTCGGGCTTGCGGAGCCCCTCGACCGCGGACTCGACGACGACGTCGAACCAG
>DATFVT010000011.1:0-2929 GCA_035260105.1 Acidimicrobiia bacterium | reverse complement strand
GACGAAGGCGTCGTCGCGCCAGGTCGCGAAGTTCAGGGCGAACAGCTCGGCGGCGACCGGGACCGGGACCGGATGCAGGCGCACGACGCTCGTCCGCTTCCGTCCCTCGCGCCCGCCGTCGAACCGGTCGACGATCGGGCCGGCGGCGAGCGAGCTCCCACGCGCCCGGAGCAGCGCCGACAGCATCGTGAGGTACTGGCGCAACGTCGGGTCGTCGGTCCGGATCCACTCCACCTCGTCCAGCGCGAGCATGCCGCCCAGCTCCAGCTGGCTCATCCAGGCCCGCACGACCCGATCCGGGCGGGGGATGTGTGACAGGACGAGGCGGGCGTAGGCGAGGTTCACGCGGCCGGTCGGGAACGGCAGGTTCATGACGTCGTGCTCGACGAACGCCACCCTGTCCGGCGCGTGGGCGCGGGCGTGGGCGATGAACGACTCCGAGGAGTCGATCCCGACCGTCCTCGTCGCGCCGGTCGTCGCTGCCAGAAGGCGAGTCGTGTGCCCCGGCCCGCACCCGAGGTCGAGCGCGAGTCGCGGCCGCCGCGACACGTCGTCGCGCAGAAAGGTCGTGCTCGGCGAGGCCCAGCGCTCGGCGACCAGGTCGAGGCGACGCGCGGCCCGTTCGGAGTCGCCGAAGACGTAGTCGGACGAGCCCACATCCCTCCTCTCGGCGCTGCCGCGACTCCGACCCGTGCGGCAGCGGTCGGCGGTGCGGCCGCCGCCGACCGTACCCGGGACTATCGTCACCGCCGCCGGGATTCACCGCAGAGGGGGGCGCGTGGACGCCGAGCTCGACGAGCTGCTGGCCTTCGCCGACCGGGGGATGGCCGTCGCCTGGCACGCGGCCCGCCGGCCCACCACCCCGGCGCTGATCACCCCGACGGAGACGATCACGTACGCCGAGCTCAACGGGCGTGCCAACCGGCTGGCGCGGGCGCTTCGCCGCCGCGGCCTGCAGCGCGGCGACGCCGTCGCCCTCTTGTGCTCGAACCGCGCCGAGTTCGTCGAGATCCTGCTCGCGACGCAGCGCACCGGCCTCCGCCTCACGACAGTGAACTGGCACCTCACCGCGGACGAGGCCGGCTACATCGTCGACGACTGCGAGGCGCGCGCGTTCGTCGCCGAAGCCCGTTTCGCGGACGTCGCCCGCGGCGCGGCGGACGCGGCGCCGCGCGTCACAGTGCGGCTCGCAGTCGCCGGCTCGATCGACGGGTTCGAGGAGTATGACGCCGCGGTCGCGGCCGAGCCCGGCGAGGACCTCGCCGACCCGGTACTCGGGTCACAGATGCTCTACACGTCCGGCACCACGGGCCGGCCGAAGGGCGTGTTCCGCGACGAGGCGTCGCTCGCCACTGCGGTGACGCTGGCGCGCGCGGCGTACCGCGACGAAAACGTCCACCTCTTGACCGGGCCGCTCTACCACGCGGCGCCCCTGTTGTTCTCCCTCAACGCGCCCTTGGTCGCCGGCGTGACGGTCGTCGTCATGCCTGCCTGGGACCCGGAGGAGGCGCTGCGGTTGATCGACCGGCACCGCGTCTCTCACACGCACATGGTGCCGACGATGTTCCACCAGCTCCTCACATTGCCCGACGACGTTCGCGACCGGTACGACGTTTCGTCGTTGCACAACGTGCTGCACGGCGCCGCACCCTGCCCCGTCGTCGTGAAGCAACGTCTCATCGAATGGTGGGGCCCCGTCGTGAACGAGTACTACGCCGCCACTGAGGGGCTCGGCACCTGGGTCGACGCCCGGACGTGGCTGCGCAAGCCCGGCACCGTCGGCAAGCCGGTGCCCGATGACCAGGTCGTGGTGGGAGACGACGAAGGGAACCGGATGCCGCCGGGCGAGGTCGGGCTCGTGTGGTTCAAGGCCTCGGAGGTCCCGTTCGAGTACTTCAAGGACCGGGCCAAGACCGACTCGTCGTACCGCGAGAACCACTTCACGCTGGGCGACATGGGATACGTCGACGACGACGGTTTCCTGTTCCTCACCGACCGGAGCGCCAACCTCATCATCTCGGGCGGCGTCAACATCTACCCGGCGGAGATCGACGCCGTTCTGCTCGAGCACCCGGCGGTGGCCGACGCCGCTGTCATCGGCGTGCCGAACCCCGAGTGGGGCGAGGACGTGCTGGCGGTGATCGAGCCGCGCCCGGGCGTCGCGCCCACCGACGACCTCGCCGGCGAGCTCGTCGGGTTCTGCCGCGACCGACTCGCGCACTACAAGTGCCCCCGGCGCGTCGAGTTCGTCGACCGGCTGCCGAGACAGGACAACGGAAAGATCTACAAGCGCGTGCTCCGCGATCGATACCGCGAGCGAGCCTCGACCTGACGATCAGCCGCTGCGGGCCGGGATCGACAGGTCCCGGCGCACGTCCTCGAGCTGTTCGTCGACGCGCGCCAGGTGGTCGATCCGGGCGAAGTCGCCGCTGCACTCGGCGCCGCGCCGGATCGCGTCGGCGAGCTCGTCGGCGGCTCCGGGACGGCCCAAGGTTCCGACCTTGTCGAGGATCATCTCCGAATCGAACAGGCCGGCCTCGTGCAGCGACAGCGACACGCAGAAGTTCGAGAAGTGCTCGTCACCGTCGGTCGCGCTGACGAGCATCGCCTGGAGCGACAGCTCGCCCGGCCCGTCGGGCTCGTAGCCGGAGAGGACGTGGGTGAAGTCGTGGGCGACGAAGATGACGTCGCCGCCGCCCGGCTCACCCGGGAACGTGAGGTCGTAACGCTGGTAGAAGTCGAAGTACGCCCGCCCGAGGCTTCCGGGCGGGCAGTGCTCGAGTGCGCGTAGGCGCGTCGCCATCTCGGCGTCCTCCACGCCGGCGAACTGGGGCTCGATCTCGTACGGGTCGTGATACCGCTGGTAGTCGGCATTGAGCTCGGCGCGCGCCGAGTTCAACGCGTCGCGGGCGATGATCTGCATCTTCTC
>DATFVT010000010.1:0-8262 GCA_035260105.1 Acidimicrobiia bacterium | reverse complement strand
GACCGCATGGGCGAGGAGCAGCCGGCTCCGGTCCATGGGATCGCACGCGCGAAGCCGCGGGGGCGGCGGGCGCCGTCCCGGCAGGCGCAGCGATCCGAGAACATCGCGCCGCAGCTCCCGCTCGGTGACCCGATGCCCGCCTCGCCGACGGACGAGGATCTCGCTCCGGCCGCCGACAACGGCGACCGCGCGCGCATTCGCGACGCGCCGCCACCCGTTCGCGAGCCCGCGGTCGAGCCGTCTCGCCCGGCGGCGCGCGCGGAGCCGGCGGTCAGGCCGCAGGAGACGCCGACGGAGACGACGGAGACGAGAGACGAGCCCGAGGCCGCACCTCCGGAGGAGGGTCAGGTCGGCCTCACGCGGCGTGAGCTCGAGCGCGCCGCCGGCCTCGAAGACTGGCAGCTGAACGACCTGGAGTCGTTCGGCTTGCTCGAGCCCGTGGCGTACGACGGGGGAGAAGCGCTCTTCGACGACGAAGCCCGGTCGATAGCGACGGCCGCCGCGGGCTTCTATGCCCACGGGATCGGCGCGCGGCACCTCCGTATGTACAAGCACTTCGCGGAACGCGAGGCGTCGCTCTTCGAGCAGGTTGCGCTCCATTACCTGCGGCAGCGGAACCCGGAGGCGCGCGCCAAGGCGCGCGAGGAGTTGGCGACGCTCTCCAAGCTGGGGCGGGCGTTGCGGTCCGCGTTGCTCGTCCAAGCCGTGCGCGAGTCGCTCAGCGAGTGACGGGAGCCACCGCAACCGAGCGCGAGTCGGCGCCGACCGTCCTCCTCGACCAGCGGGCGATCGCAGCGCGCGTCGAGCGCATCGCCGGGCGGATCACGGCCGACCACCCGGACGGCGTCGTGCTCGTCGGCGTGCTGAAAGGGGCGCTCGTCTTCCTCGCCGACCTTGCGCGTGCGATCACGGAGATCGACGTGACGGTCGACTTCCTCGCAATCTCCCGCTACGCCCCGGACTCGGGCCGCGTGCGGATCCTCAAGGACCTCGACGTCGACGTCGAGGGGCGGGACGTCGTCCTCGTCGAAGACCTCGTGGACACCGGCCTCACCCTCGCGTACCTGGTCTCGCACGTTCGGGAGCGTGCGCCGCGTTCGCTCGACGTCTGCACGCTGCTCGACCGGTCCGTTCGGCGCATCGTGCCCCTGACCGCGCGCTACGTGGGGGAGGAGATCGGCGACGTGTTCGTGCTCGGCTACGGGCTCCACCACGTGGACCTGTACCGAAATGTGCCGTACATCGTGGAGGCCGACCGGCGTGTGGTGCTCGACCGGCCGGCGGCGTACGTCGACTTCCTCTACGGGTCCGCCGCCGTGCCGAGGGATGGCGGGAGCAGGCGCGCTGTTCGGGAGGGCGGGTGGTAGGTTGAGGTTTCCCCGGATCTACGGAGGCACGACGTGATCCGTCTGTCGCTGGTGGGCGTCCGAGTCGAGGTCCCCACGAACCAGCCGATCGTGCTGCTGCGCGAGGACGAGGGGCAGCGGTACCTGCCCATCTTCATCGGCCCGCCCGAGGCGACCGCGATCGTGTACGCCCTCCAGGGGATGGAGACGCCCCGGCCGATGACCCACGACCTGTTCAAGACGGTCCTCGACGACATGTCGGTCCAGCTCCAGCAGGTCGTGATCACCGAGCTCCACGACGGGACCTTCTACGCCGAGATCGAGCTGGCCGGGAACGGGAACGCCTACCGCATCTCGTCGCGGCCGTCCGACGCCATCGCCCTCGCCGTGCGCTACGAGGACACGGTGCCGATCTTCGCCGACGAGGCGGTGCTGGACGAAGCCGGTGTGCTCTTCGAGAACGACGAGGAGGAGGAGCAGATCGAGCAGTTCCGGGAGTTCCTCGACCAGGTCCGCCCGGAGGACTTCGCCCAGTAGCGGGCGCCGGCCGCGGGGCGCCGAGAACGTTGACCCACCCTCCCCCGCCGGGTAGCGTCACACGGGCGTAACTACCGGCATGTCACTTCGCGGGCCGATCCCGCCCGCGGCCGGGCAGAGCGTCCGACGACGAGCGAGGGCATCACTGGCATGAGCACAACGAAGCACACCACGAAGGCGGCGGCCGCAGGCGGGGGAGCGGCGAACGGCGGTGTCCCGCGGCTCGAGCAGGGCTCGCTGGACGCGGCCCTGGCCGGCCGGGCGAGCGGCGACGAGATCGGCTTCCGCGGGCCGCAGGTGTGCAAGATCGTGGGCATCTCGTACCGGCAGCTCGACTACTGGGCGCGCACCGACCTCGTGCGACCCTCGCTGGCGGACGCGCGGGGGAGCGGCACGCAACGGCGGTACTCCTACCGCGACCTCCTGCGCCTCAAGGTGATCAAGAACCTCCTCGACTCGGGCGTGAAGCTCCAGGCGGCCCGGAAGGCGATCGAGTACGTGCGCGGTGACCTCGGCGACGACTGGGCGTCGGCGAGCCTCGTGCTCAACGGCACCAACTCGGTGCTGGTACGCACGGGTGACGACCTGGTGGACGTCGTGCGTCACGGCCAGGGCGTGCTGAACATCGTGTCGCTCGGTCAGGTCGTCGACGAGCTCGAGGCGAGCATCCACGAGCTCTCCGACGTCGACGCCGACGCGTCGCCGGCGCAGTCGTCGCGGTCGGCGCATCCCTCGGGTAGCAGCACCGCCGCCGAGGGCGGCTGACGGAGCACCCGTGAGCGAAGCGCCGCTGCCGCACGAGCACGTCCGCTTCGCCCACAACTCGGAGCGGCAGTTCGCCAAGCTGCTCGACTTCTACGGGATCGAATGGAACTACGAGCCGCGCACGTTCACGCTGGAACGCGATCGCGACGGCCGGCCCGCCCAGGCGTTCTCACCCGACTTCTACCTGCCGGCATACGACCTCTACATCGAGATCACGACGCTCAACCAGAAGCTCGTGACGAAGAAGAACCGCAAGGCCCGCCGGCTGCGCCAGCTGCACCCCGAGGTGCGCATCAAGGTGCTGTACCAGCGCGACTACCTGCACCTGCTCGTGAAATACGGGCTCGAGCCGCCGTCGCAGCTGAGCGAGCAGCTCGGCGAGGGCGGCCCGCTGCGCTTCGACGTCGACGCACCCGCCGACGCGGCCCGATCGGAGGCGGAGTCGGCCTGAACGCGCGGGCGGCGCCCTAGGCTGCCCCGCGGTGGTCGACGACCCCGCTGCGCTCCGCCACAGCCCGCTCGACGCCGAGCACCGGGCACTCGACGCCCGCATGGCGCCGTTCGGCGGCTGGGAGATGCCGATCCAGTACTCGAGCGTGCTCGAGGAGCACCGCGCGTGTCGAGACCACGCCGTCGCCTTCGACGTGTCGCACCTCGGGTCCGTCCGCGTCGAAGGGCCCGGTGCCTACGACGCGATGCAGTGGGCTTTCACGAACGATCTCGGGCGTATCGAGCCGGGCCGCGCCCAGTACACGCACCTCCTCGACGCCGGCGACGCGCACGTCGTCGACGACATCATCGTGTGGTGGGTGGGCGACGAGGACTTCATCGTCATGCCGAACGCGTCGAACACGCGACCGTTGCTCGAAGCACTCGAGGACGCGACCGGCCGGCACGCTGGCGGTGCGGTCGCGGTCACCGACATCACCGGGGATCGGGCGGTGATCGCGGTCCAAGGGCCGGACGCCCGCAAGGAGCTCGCGGGGTTGCACCCGGCATGGGCTGAGGTGCCGCGCTTCGCGGTCCGACCGGTCGCCTACGACGGTGAACCGGGATGGGTCGCGGGCACCGGCTACACGGGCGAGGACGGCGTCGAGCTGCACGTCCCCGCCCCGGTCGCGAAAGCGGTGTGGCGTCTGCTGCTCGACGCCGGGATCCGCCCCGCGGGGCTCGCCGCGCGCGACACCTTGCGCCTCGAGGCGGGGTTGCCGCTGCACGGGCACGAGCTCGGTCCTGGCATCACGCCGCTCCAGGCCGGTCTGTCGTGGGTCGTCCGGTTCGACAAGGCGGACTTCCGCGGCCGGGCGCCTCTCGTCGCCGAGCGCGATCGCGGCGTCGACCGCCGCCTCACCGGGCTCGTGCTCGACGGGCGCCAGGTCCCGCGCACGGGCTTCCCGGTGGAAGTGGGGGAAGAGCTCGTGGGGGAGGTGACGAGCGGGAACTTCTCCCCGGTGCTCGAGCGCGGGATCGCGCTCGCGTTCCTCCCACCCGATGTCGAGGAGGGCACCCGGGTCACCGTCGACATCCGCGGCCGTCCGGCGCCGGCCACGGTGACGAGGCCGCCGTTCGTGCGGCGCGGCAAGTAGCCTGGCGAAAACGCCGTCGAACCCGGGCGGGAGAGACCCCCGACACGCTCCGGCGGGCCGGGGGAGCCGAAGGAGCAACCTCCCCGGAAACTCTCAGGCGAACGGACTGTTCGGGCGAGGCGCCTCTGGAGAGCAGACCCGACCTCCTGCGCGGCCGGGTCTCACCGACGGGGAAAGCCCGGCCGCGCCGGCCGGGTGAATCTCTCAGGTCTCGGGACAGAGCGGGGAACGGTCATGAGGGTCGTGACCACCGCAGACGAGCACGGCGTCGCGGCGCCGAGCGAGCAACCGGAGGTGCCGATGGCATCCGAGCAGCCCCTGTCGGAGCTGGAGGAGCACGACCGTTTCGTCGGCCGTCACGTCGGGCCGGACGCCGCCGAGCAGTCGCGCATGCTCGACGCCCTCGGCATCCCGTCGCTCGACGAGCTGATCGACCGGGCCGTCCCCGAGAGCATCCGCACGGGTGACCAGCTGCGGGTGCCACCGGCCCGGAGCGAGGCCGAGGTGGTCGGGCGGCTCCGCGAGCTCTCGTTGCGGAACGACGTGTTCACGTCGCTCATCGGCATGGGGTACTCCGACACGCTCACGCCGCCGGTCATCCAACGCAACGTGCTCGAGAACCCCGCGTGGTACACGGCGTACACGCCGTACCAGCCGGAGATCTCCCAGGGCCGGCTGGAGGCGCTGCTCAACTTCCAGACCATGGTGAGCGACCTCACCGGGATGGAGATCGCCAACGCGTCGCTCCTCGACGAGGCGACTGCGGCGGCGGAGGCGATGGCGATGTTCCGCCGCCTGAACCCGAACGCCGGCGACACGTTCGTCGTCGACGCCGACTGCCACCCGCACACCATCGACGTGCTGAGAACGCGCGCCCACCCCATCGGCGTCGAGATCGTTGTCACCGACGCGACGGACTCGACCGCGGTCGCCGGCGACGCATTCGGCGCATTCGGCGCGTTGCTCCAGTACCCCGGGAGCAGCGGCTCCGTCCGCGACCTGCGGCCCGCGATCGATCGGTTCCACGAGCGGGGCGCGCTGGTCGGGGTTGCCAGCGATCTGCTGGCGCTCGTCCTCCTCACGCCCCCCGGAGAGATGGGCGCCGACGCCGTCGTGGGCTCGTCGCAGCGCTTCGGCGTCCCGCTCGGCTTCGGCGGTCCGCACGCCGCCTTCTTCGCGACGCGGGACGCGCACAAGCGCTCCATGCCCGGCCGGCTCGTCGGCGTCTCGGTCGACGCCGCGGGGCGTCCGGCGCTCCGGCTCGCGTTGCAGACCCGCGAGCAGCACATCCGGCGGGAGAGGGCGACCAGCAATATCTGCACCGCCCAGGTGCTCCTGGCGGTGATGGCGGGGCTGTACGCCGCGTACCACGGGCCGGACGGGCTCTGGCGGATCGCGACACGTGTGCACCGCCTCACGGCGATCCTGGCCGAGGGGCTCGAGGCCGGGGGAGTAGAGGTTACGACGGCCCGCTTCTTCGACACGGTGAACGCGCGGGTGCCGGGGCGCGCGGAAGAGGTCGCGGCGCGGGCGCGCTCGGAGCGCATCAACGTGCGCGTCGTCGATGCCGACACGATCGGCGTTTCACTCGACGAGACCACGACCCGCGAGATCGTGGAGAAGGTGTGGGGCGCGTTCCGCGTGCACGCATCGGTCGGCGAGCTCGACCACGACCCGCCACGCTTCATCCCCGACGAGTTGGCGCGCACGTCGGCATTCCTCACGCATCCGGTCTTCGGCCGGTACCACTCGGAGACTGAGATGCTGCGGTACCTGCGTCGCCTCGCCGACCGTGATCTGGCTCTCGACAGGACGATGATCCCGCTCGGCTCGTGCACGATGAAGCTCAACGCGACGAGCGAGATGGTGCCCGTGACGTGGCCCGAGCTCGCACGCATGCATCCGTTCGCGCCCATCGACCAGGCCCGCGGCTACCTCCAGCTGTTCGCCGAGCTCGAGGCGTGGCTGTGCGACGTCACGGGGTACGACGCGGTGTCGCTCCAGCCCAATGCCGGATCCCAGGGCGAGCTCGCCGGGCTCTTGGCGATCCGCAGATATCACGAGAGCCGCGACCAGGGGGAGCGCGACGTCTGCCTGATCCCGGCGTCGGCGCACGGGACCAACGCGGCCAGCGCCGCGATGGCGGGTCTGCGGGTCGTGGTCGTCGACTGCGACGAGGACGGCAACGTCGACTTCGACGACCTCAAGGCCAAGGCGCACGACCACGCCGACCGACTCTCCGCGCTGATGGTCACGTACCCGTCTACCCACGGCGTGTTCGAGGATCGCATCGTCGACATCTGCGCCGTCGTGCACGAGTTCGGCGGCCAGGTCTACCTGGACGGCGCCAACCTGAACGCGCTGGTCGGCGTGGGCAAGCCGGGGGAGTTCGGCGCCGACGTTTCGCACCTGAACCTGCACAAGACGTTCTGCATCCCGCACGGGGGAGGGGGGCCCGGCGCCGGACCGATCGGCGTGCGCTCCCACCTCGCCCCCTTCCTGCCCCGGCACGGCCAGGTCCCCGAGGCGGGGCCGGAGACGGGCCTGGGCGTGATCTCGGCGGCGCCCTGGGGATCGGCCGCGATCCTCCCGATCTCGTGGTCGTACATCGCCATGATGGGCGGGCCCGGGCTGCGGCTGGCGACCGAGACGGCGATCCTCAACGCGAACTACGTCGCCCACCGCCTCGCGCCGCACTTCCCGGTGCTCTACACCGGTCCCAACGGACTCATCGCCCACGAATGCGTCCTCGACCTGCGGCCCCTCACGCAGGCCACCGGCGTCACGGTCGAAGACGTCGCCAAGCGCCTCATCGACTTCGGGTTCCACGCGCCCACGATGTCGTTCCCGGTGGCGGGCACCTTGATGGTCGAGCCCACGGAGTCGGAGGACCTCGCCGAGCTGGACCGCTTCTGCGACGCCATGATCACGATCAGGGACGAGATCCGGTGCGTGGAACAGGGGGAGCGGAGCGTCGAGGCCAGCCCCCTTCGCTATGCGCCGCATCCCGCCGCCGACGTCGCCGTCGACGCGTGGGATCGCGCGTACTCGCGCGACGCGGCCGCGTTCCCGTCGGAGGAGCTGCGCACCGACAAGTACTGGCCGCCTGTCAGCCGCATCGACAACGCGTACGGCGACCGCAACGTGATGTGCGAGTGCCCGCCGGTCAGCGACTACGCCGAGGACTGACGCCTCAGGCGACCGCCGTCGCCTCGAGCTCGACCATCAGCTCCGGGAACGCCAGGCGCGCGACGCCGAGGAGCGTGCCGGGCGGAGCCACGCCGGCCGCGCTCCCGCGTTCGGCCAACACCCCGTAGTGCTCGAAGAACGCGTCGACGTCGGTCGTGTACATGTTCAGCCGCACCACGTTGGCCAGGCTCATCCCGGCGTCACGGAGGACGGCTTCCAGGTTGTCGGCGGCCAGCGCGATCTGCGCCGCCATGTCACCCGGGTGTTGTGGGTTCCCGTCGCCGTCGACCGCGGTCTGGCCGGCGCAGAACAGCACCCGCTCACTGCCTTCGACGATCTCGGCCTGGTTGAACCCGAAGTTCAACGACCACTGCCACGGGTTGACCGCTGTGCGCTGCACCATGTGCGCCTCCTCGCTGATCACGTTCAGTCCGTAGCGTAGGGTCGCGGGCCGGTGGCGCACCCCCGCATGTACAGCGACGACGACCCGTACCTCGCCGACCTGCGGGACGTGTGCCTCGGCTTCCCCGAGTCCTCCGAGGTCGAAGCGTGGGGGAGGCCCACCTTCCGCGCCGGCAAGAAAATCTTCGCCGTCTTCTCCGGCACCGACGAGCGCCCCTGGGGCGTCATCTTCAAGCCCGAGCCCGACGAGCGTCCCGCGCTGTTGCAGGACCGGCGGTTCTACGCGCCCCCGTACTTCGGTCCCGGCGGCTGGCTCGCCCTCGACTTCGCGGCACGCAAACGCGTCGACTGGACCGAGGTCGCCGAACTCGTGGAGAGCTCATACCGCCAGGTCGCCCTCAAGCGCATGCTCAAGGCGCTGGAGGAGCGGGGCTGAC
>DATFVT010000009.1:0-2000 GCA_035260105.1 Acidimicrobiia bacterium | reverse complement strand
CGCCGACGTGTCGGACGAGGCCCAGATGCACGGCTTCCGCGAAGAGGTCGCCGAACGCCACGGGACCGACCACATCGACCTGCTGTTCAACAACGCCGGGGTCGGAGGAGGTAACAGCTTCCTCACGGGCTCGCGGGATGCGTGGGACAAGACCTTCGCCGTCGACTGGGGCGGCGTGTACAACAGCATGCGCGCCTTCGCCGGCATGGTCGTCGCCAGCGACGATGCGTACGTCGTCAACACGAGCAGCGTGAACGGCTTCTGGGCCGCGCTCGGGCCCGGCATCCCTCACACGGCGTACAGCGCGGCCAAGTTCGCCGTGAAGGGCTTCACCGAGGCGCTCATCGAGGACTTCCGGGTCAACGCGCCGCACGTCAAGGTGGCGGTGGTGATGCCCGGCCACGTCGGCACCGACATCGTGCTCAACAGCCGCGCGCTCCTCGGGGTCGATCTCGCCGAGGCGCGCGAGCAAATGACGCGTCGCGGCCTTCCCACCGACGGGCTGTCGGACGAGGACATCCAGAACATGATGAGGATGTTCGGCGAGATGTTCCGCGACAACGCGCCGGTGACGGCCGAGCAGGCGGCGACGATCATCCTCGACGGGGTGCGCGCCGGGAAGTGGCGCATCCTCGTCGGTGACGATGCCCATGCGATCGACCGGGCCGTGCGGAGCGATCCCGAGAACGTGTACGGCGAGGACGGCCTCAGCCTCGGGACCATCACCGGCCAGGAGCCGTAACCCGCGGGGCTGGCCCGCCCGGGGGAAGGCGGACCAGCCCTGTGCGCGAGCCGTGCGGTGGGTCTGTCCGGAGCCGTCTCCACGCTCATCATCGACGATCGACGTTTCGAGACTTCAGCGCGGCGTTGTCGTCGGCGTAAACCGTTGCTGACAGGCCGCTGACGGACGGCGGCGGTACTGTCGCCCGGCGTGCGACACCGGCATCACATGACGATCTGCACCGTGGTGCTCGTGCTCATCGCAGGCGCAGCGTGCAGCGGCAACGACGACGGTGGTGGGAACAGCGCCGACACCGGCACGACGTCGCCGCCGGCGTCCACGACCATGGGCCCGACGTTCCCGGACGCCCGCACCGAGGTGACGGGCGCCTTCTGGGACGGGAAGGTCGCAGTCGCAGGCGGCCTCACCCCGGCGGAGTCGACCGACCGCTTCGACCTGTTCGACGTCGCCGGCGGCACGTGGTCGCCGGGCCCGACGCTCCCGAACCACTACGACCACTCGTCTCTCGCCGAGCTGGACGGACGCCTCTACATCGTGGGCGGGTACACCGGCGGGCTGTCGAACCCGACGAACGAGGTGTTCAGCCTCGGCCCGGGGGAGAGTGCCTGGACTCCGGAACCGGCGATGGCCTCGCGTCGGGGTGCGCTCGCGACCACGGCCTCGGCCGGCAAGCTCGTCGCCGTCGGCGGGGTGGACGAGATCGGCAACGTCCTCTCGAGCACCGAGGTCTTCACGCCCGGAGTGGGGTGGTCACCGGGCCCGTGGCTGAGCATCCCGCGGGAGCATCTCGCCGCCGCCGTCGCCGGCGACAAGGTGTACGCGATCGCCGGGCGCAACAGCAACGGCGCGACCAGGTCGGTCGAGTCGCTCATCCTGGGCACCGACCAGTGGAACAGCGAGCCCCCCGTGCACGACGCGCGCAGCGGGATCGGCGCTTCGACGACTGCATCCGGCCGCATGTGCACCGGTGGCGGCGAGGTGCCCGGGAAGCCGGACACGGTTCCGACGATCGAATGCTTCTCGCGGGGCCGGTGGCGCCGCGTCGCGACCCTGTCGGTCCCGCGTCACGGCTTGGCCGTCGTCGCCGAGGCCGACCGCGTCCACTTCGTGGCCGGCGGCCCGCAACCCGGGGCGTCCTACAGCGACGCCCACGAGGTGCTGACGGTCTGAGCTACGAGGACGTCCCCGGCCCGTTGGGCGAGGCGGCGACGGACTCGCTCTGCTGGCGGACCCGCTCGAGCCCGAGCTCGACCGCCGC
>DATFVT010000008.1:0-5837 GCA_035260105.1 Acidimicrobiia bacterium | reverse complement strand
GCTCGATCCCATCGTTCGCAAAGGAGCACGAGATGTCCCTCGTCAAGCTGTTGCCAGCCTGGTTCCATGCCTCCGCCGACTATGCCGTCGGTGGACTGCTCATCATCGTGGCGCTCGCCGTCGGTGGATCCGCCGGCGCCGTCGCGACCGGCGTCGTGGTCGGAGCCGTTGTCCTGCTCGTCAGCATGCTCACCCGCTATCCGCTCGGCGTGTTGAAGGTGCTGCCGTTCACCGTGCACTCGGCGGGCGACTACCTCGCCGCCGCGCTGCTGATCGTCGCTCCCTTCGCGCTGAACTTCTGGAGTGGCGACACCGGCCTCAGCATCTTCTACATCGTCGGCGGTGTGGCGGTGCTGGCCGTGAGCCTCATCACGAACTACCAGTACAGCCCGAAGCGCGCACTTTCCCGCGCCGCGACCGTCACCGCCTGACACGCTGCCTGTCGGCGGCGGCCGGATCACGGACCCCGGCCGCCGCCGGCGCGGTGCTCTCGAACCGGTCAGGCGCCGAGCGCGATCACCTCGGCGAATCCGGCCTCTACGCACTTGGCGAACTCGGGTGCGTCCGGAATCGCGACCGAGTCGGTGTTGATCCCGATGCAGCACGTCCCGCAGTGGGACAGCAGTGCGACGTTCGCAGCCGTGCCTGACAGAGGGGCGAACGGGTACAGGCGCTCGAGCTCGGCGCCGGCCACGTAGAGCGGGAACGGCGACCCGGGCACGTTGCTCGTCACGAAGTCAGACCCCTTCAGCATGGCGCCGAAGAACGCCGTGGTGAACCGGGAGGGCAGCTGGTTGAGCACCGACGCGAGGACATCGGTGAGCGCGACCGCCGGCTCGTCGCGCACGGCGCGGGCGAGGTCGCCGAGCACACGCACCCGCTCCCCGGGGTCTGCGATCTGCAGCGGGACGAGAAAACGGGCCGGAGTGAAGTGATTGCCTCCGAGTGCCGCGCCCTCACCCCTGAGGTTGATCGGCATGACCATGCGCAGCTCCGCTGGTTCGACGCCGTGGAGTGCGTGATAGCGCTGAATTCCGCCGACGACTGCGGCGAGAAACGCGTCGTTGAGCGAGCTACCGACCGACTTGGCGGCGCGCTTCAGGTCGTCGAGCGGGATGTCGAGCGCCGACAGCCGGCGAGCCAGGCTCCGGGCACCGATGATCGGCGAGCGGGGCGTCGTCGCCGGCGCCAAGAACGACACGACCGACCTCGTGACCCGGCTCGCCTCCTGGGCCGCGGCCTCGGGGTCGCGGATCGCCACCCGCGCCGCGTTCACGGTGTTGGCGAGCGCGTGCTGGGCGATGTCCCACGCCCGTCGCCGCTGGTAGTCGAGCGACTGCCCGACCAGCGCGAGCGGTGTGAACGCGGGGAGGTCGTGGAGCTCGTCGGTCGGCCCCGGCGGGCCGGGGTCGCGCTCGAGGTCGAACAGCATCATCAGGAGCTTCATGCCGCCCACGCCGTCGGTCATCGAGTGGTGGACCTTGATGACGAACGCCGACCGCCCGCCTTCGAGCCCGTCGACGACCGTGTACTCCCACAGCGGACGGGCCCGGTCGAAGCCGGCCATGGCCGCGTTCCGGGCGATGTCGAGCACGCAGTCGAAGCTGCCAGGCTCCGGCGCGCGCACGCGACGCAGGTGGTACGAGAGGTCGAAGTCCGGATCGGCCGACCAGCACGGCGGCCCGACGCGCAGCAGCGGGGTCACGACGCGCTGGCGCAGGCGGGGGATGAGGTGACTGCCGCGATCCACGCGCTCGACCAGCGCGTCCCAATCGGGGCTCCGGTCGAACGTGAGGACCGTGACGACCGTCGATCGAAGCGTCGGGTCCTTCTCGACCGTCCACATGAGCGCGTCGGCGTCGCTCATCTGGAGATCGAAGTCGCCGGCCCCTGCCACGGCGACAGCGTGCGCTATGCGCCGTACTTCTGCAAGCGCCCCGCGTTGGCGAGCATCAGCGCCATGAGGTCTTTGGTGGGGCCGAGGCCGAGCCCGCCCCGGCGGCACCAGCGCTCGCCGAAGCGGTCGACGTCGTCGCGGCCGCAGCGCTCGCTCCACAGCAGCGCCGGCACTGGGTGCCACGAGTGCGCGGCCATCTGCGTCGGCGTGGAGTGGTCGCCGGACACCGCGATCACATCGGGCGCCAGCGCGCGCAACTCGGGAACGACCGCGTCGAGCTGCTCGATCGCGGCGATCTTGCGCGGACGGTCGCCGTCCTCACCGGCGGAGTCGGTTCCCTTGTGGTGGAGAAAGAAGTAGTCGTAGTCGGACCAGGCGTCGCGCAGGATCCGGAGCTCGTCGGCGAGCGTGGCCGGACGGCCGAGCACGTCCATGCCGAGGAGCCGGGCGATGCCGCGGTACATCGGGTAGACGGCAACGGCGGCGGCGCGGAGCCCGTAGCGCTCGGCGAAGCCGGGGAGCTCGCGCTGCGTGTCGAAGCCGCGCAGCAGGATGCCGTTCCCCTTCGGCCCGCCGGCGAGCACGCGCTGTGACTGGCTGACGAGCTCGGTGACGAGCTCGGCGGTGTGCTTCGCGTCGGGCTCGAGCGGCTGCGGGTCGAGCGGGGCGACGCCCTCGTGCTGCGGGTCGGTGTCGGTGAGCGCAGAGTCGAGGCCGGCTCCGCGCAGCACGACCAGCAGGCGATGCTCGCGTTCGTGCCGGAAGTAGACCTCGGCCCCGTCGAGGTGCACGCCGTCCTGCAACTTGCCGACGGCGGCGGCGGCTTCGTCGTCGGGGAGCCGGCCGGCGCGGCGGTCGGCGACGGTGCCGTCGGCGGCGAGCGTGCACAGGTTGCCGCGGGCCGCGACGTCGCCCGGCCGCAGCTCGAAGTCGAGGCCGGCCGCGCTCAATGCGCCGCGACCGAGCTCGAACCGTTCCGGGTCGTACCCGAAGAGACCGAGGTGCCCGGGCCCCGAGCCGGGGGTGATGCCGGGGCCGACCGGCTCGACGAGGCCGGTGGTGCCGTCGGCGGCGAGCCGGTCGAGATGCGGCGTCGACGCCTCCTCGAGCTCGGTGCCGTGCTCGGCGTCGGCGTAGCCGCCGAGGCCGTCCATGACCACGAGCAGGATCTTCGTGTCCGCGGCCTGGATCAGCGGCGTGACGTCCATGCACTCACCGTACCGCCGTCAGCGCTGCTGGCCCCGACCGCGTTCGACGACCGCCGCGCGACGGCGCTCGATCTCGGACGGGTCGACGCGGAAGTTGCGGAACCGTTCCTGTTCGAGCGCGAGCGCGTCGCCGACGCTCAACTTCGAGCCGCGGTCGTAGAGCTGCTTCAGGTTGCGGACCGCCTGCTGGTCGTTGCCGGCAATGTCGGCTGCGAGCCGCCGCGCTGTCGGCAGCAGCTCGTCGTGCTCGACGACGTGGCTCACCAACCGGAGGGCGAGCGCTTCGTGGGCGTCGATGAAGTTCCCGGTGAGGCTCATCTCCTTGGCCCGGCGCAAGCCGACGGTCTGCGGGAGGAACACGCTCATCCCGCCGCCGGGGGTCACGCCCACCCGCGCGTGCGTGTCGCCGAACGTGGCGCGCTCGGACGCCACGAGGAAGTCACACCCCAACGCCAGCTCGAATCCTCCCGTGACGGCGGGACCGTTGATCGCGCCGATGACGGGCTTCGTCATCGTCCACAGCACGGTGAACGGGCTGCGATGCTCGTCGTCGCGCCCGCCGACCAAGTTCGCGGCCGTCGTGCCGAGCTCCCGAAGGTCGAGGCCGGCGCAGAACGCCGGGTCCGCACCGGTGAGCACGGCGACGTCGACGTGGTCATGCGCTTCGGCGGCGGCGAGCGCAACGGCGAGATCACGTTGCAGCTCGGTGTTCATGGCGTTGCGGGCGTCGGGCCGGTTGAGCGTGATCGTGCACACGCGATCGGCGGTCTCGGACAACACCGTTTCGCCCATGCCCGGGACCTTAGTGATGCCGCACCACGCCGGTGGCCGGTAGCTTGCCGAAGTGACTTCGCCCGTCTTCACCGGAGTCGGCGTCGCCCTGGTGACGCTGTTCGACGAACGGGGCGAGCTCGACGCCCCGGCCACCGCCGACCTGGCCGCCCGGCTCGTCGACCTCGGGATGCGCGCCGTCGTGACGGCGGGCACGACCGGTGAGGCACCGGCACTCGACACCGACGAGCGCATCGCACTGGTCGAGGCCGTCCGGCGGCGGGTGCCGTCGTCGGTGCCGGTGATCGCGGGCACCGGAGCGCCGTCGGCGCGGCAGTCGGCGGCGCTCACGCGTGACGCGGTCGAGCACGGGGCCGACGCCGTCCTGACGATCTCACCGCCCGGCGTGGCCGACCCGCGTGTGTACTACGAAGCGGTGGCGAAGGCCGCCGCCGGGTCACCGGTCCTCGCCTACCACTACCCGAAGGTCGCGCCGCCGGGGATCGCCGTGCGCCTCCTCCGCGACCTGCCCCTCGCCGGTGTCAAGGACTCCTCCGGCGACGCCGAGCGGCTCCTGGACGAGCTCGAGCGGTACGACGGGGCCGTCTACACGGGTTCGTCCGTGCTGCTGTCGTACGGAGGGCCGCTCGGCTGCGCCGGCGCAATCCTCTCCCTCGCCAACGCCGAGCCGGAGCGGTGCGTGCAGGCGTTCACCGGCGACGTGGCCGCCCAGCGCGCGCTGCTGCAGCCGCACCTGGCCGCGCACGAGAGCTTCCCGCGCGGGCTCAAGGAGATGGTGGCGGCGCGCTTCGGGACGTCGACGGCCTGCCGGCTGGCCTAGCCCGACCCAGCGAAGCGCTCCTCCAGACCGTAGAAGCGGACAGGCGTGTCCCAGAGCACGGCGGAGAGGTCGTCGCCGCCGAGGCCGTGCTCGGCCGACTCCTTCAGGAACCCGGTGACCGCATCGGGATACATCGCGTCGGGGTGCGGGAAGTCGCTCGCCCACACGACGTGGTCGGCGCCGACCTGCGACACGGACCATGCCGCCAGCGGGTCGTCGGGATCGGTGCTGATCATGCACTGGCGGGCGAAGTACTCCGACGGCGCGAGCGACAGCACGGCGGTCTCGCTGTCGTGCATCCACTCGGCATGGCCGTCGAGGCGCGCCAGCCAGTACGGCAGCCAGCCCGTGCCCGACTCGAGGAAGGCGACGCGCAGGCCCGGGTGCCGTTCGAGCGCGCCCTCGAGCATCAGGCTGGCCATCGCCGCCATCTGCTCCATCGGGTGCGACATCGCGTGGCGGACGGCGAACGTGTCGCTCACGTCGCGGCCGATCGTGGGTGCGCCGCGCACGCCGAGCCCTTCGTGCACCGCGAGGACGAGCCCGGACTCCTCGAGCTCGTCGTAGAGCGGGTCGTAGTCGTGGGCGCCGAGGCTGCGGCCGTAGACGTGATTCGGGCGCACCATCACGCCCGGGAGCCCGAGGTTCGCCGCCGCGCGCGCCGCGTCGACGGCGAGCGTCACGTCGGCCAGCGGGGCGATCCCGACGCCGGCCAGGCGGGACGGGTCCGTCCCGCAGTACCCGGCGATCCAGTCGTTGTAGTTGCGGCATGCGGCCGCAGAGTCCTTGGCGTCGAGCTCGGGCAGGTACGGCACGTAGAGCCCGATCGACGGGTACAGGACGACGGCGTCGATGTCCTCGGTGTCCATGCAGCGCAGGTAGGCGTCGGCCGCGCACCCCGACTCGAAGAAGTCGGAGAGCTTCGACATGTCGCCGGCAGCCTCGAACGGCGTCGTCGGCGGCAGGTCCATGATCTCGGGCCCGGCGCGCTGCGCCTCGCCGAACACCTCCGCCGGCTCGACGATGTGCGCGTCGGCGTCGAGGATCCGCTTCCCGTCACGCATCGCGCCGCACCATCACATTCTCCGCGCCGCGAGGCCGCCGTCGAGCGGGAAGACGG
>DATFVT010000007.1:0-2446 GCA_035260105.1 Acidimicrobiia bacterium | reverse complement strand
TGCGGGGCGAGCGCGGCGCCGATGCCCGAGGACGCGCCGGTGACGAGGACGGTCGAGCCTTCGATCCTCACAGGGAGGCCTCCTTGGCCTGGTCGACGGCGGTACGGAACGCGGCGTGCAGGTCGTCGGTGGTGATCCCGGTCGTGGCGTCGGCCTGGTGCACGTCCGTCGTTTCGAGCACCGACGCGATTCGCGCCCGCACCTCGTCCTCGTCGGACCCGTCCGCGCCTGCGAGTGCCGCCGCGACCCGATCGAGCGTGTCGGGCGGTGACACGTGCATGTCGCCGGCCATCATCGCCGCCGCGACCGCCCCGGTCTCGTCCAGCGCGACTCCGGCGCGGCAGAGCTTCCTGCCCTTGTGGTTGCCGAAACCCACCCGTCGGCCGGCCGCCTCCTGCACGGCACGGAACCGCTCCGACGAGACGCGGCGGACCGAGTCGTCGGTGGCGATCCGGTTGCTGATCTTCTTCAGTGCCGCACCCTCGACGTCGGTGAGCTCGCGCTCCTCCAGCGTGACGCCGGAGGCGCCGACGGCGCCCAACAGGGCGTCCCGGAACGTCTGGTACGAGACCGGGCGGGCCGCCACCTCGGCCGCGGTGCAGACGTACTCGCGCATGTCCTTGACGAGCTTGTCCTTGAACTTGTCGTCCGGCACCCGCACCACTCGGAGGTACAGGTCGAGGTCGGGCCGCTCGATGTTGAGGAACCCGCCCACGCTGACGACCCGGCCGAAGTCACCGGCGGAGATGCCGCCGAGCTTGCGGCCGTGCCAGCGCAGGTCGGCGGAGCCCTCGAAGCGGACCTCGCCCAGCCCGATGCGGTCGAGCGCGTCCAGCACGACGGGCTGGAAGCGGGCGATCTCCTCGTCGAGATCCTCGTGCGGGCCGGGCTTGGGGAACATGACGCCCCACATCACGGCGCAGCCGCGGGCGTAGAAGGCGGTGCCGCCACCGGCGAACGGCCGGCGGATCACCTGGATGCCGAGGCGTTCGCAGGCTGAAAGGTCGAGTGTGCTGTCGACGTCGTCGAACCACCCGACGTTGAGGTGCGTCGCGCCCCACACGCTCGTCTGCAGGATGGGCTGCCCGGCGTCGGTGGCGGAGCGGGCGAGCACCGCCATCTGCGCGTTGTTCTCGAACGCGTCGACGTCCCCGCAGTCGACGTAGCGCCACGTCTCCGGCAAGGCGGTCATCGTAACGTCGCCGGGCGAGCCGGCCGCTCAGCGGTCCTCCTCGGCCCGGGCGCGCGACTCGCGCGCGGCGGCGCCGTAGATGCCCTTGCTCATCGTCGAGGCCTCGGCCGCGACCCGCGCTTCGAACACGTCGGCGCGGGAGCGTTGCACGTCCTTGTCCTCGGGCGCGACCGCGACCGCCCACTCGACGAGATGACCCGCGAGGCGGAGATCGCCGGCGGCGAGGTGCTCGCGCGCGCGGGCGGCGAGCCGCTCGGGCCCGCCGGCGAGCGCCGCCACCTCCGTGGCGACGGCGGCGTCGGGGGCGGGCTTGAGATTGGCCGGGTTCCCGTCGTACCAGCCGCCGTACAGGCGCCACACGTTGCGGACGACGAACTCGGGTTCGTCGTAGATCGGACGCAAGTAGGGCTTGTCGAGCAGCGATCGCGGGGCACGCACGGTGTGGATGATCTCGTCGAGGCGGGCGCCGGCATTCATCATGCGGATCGTGTCGTCGTACAGGACCTCGAGGAGCTCGGCCGTGCTCTCGAGCGACTCGCGGACCCGGTCGACGCCGACGATCGGGAGCCCGTGACCGGGCAGGAGCGTCTCGGCGCCGAGGCCCGCCATCGTCCGCAACGCCGCCGCCCAGTCCTTCGCGTAGCGCTGCACCTTCTGGGGGTTGCCACAGTTCGGTGACGCCCAGATGAAGAGGTCACCGGTGCACAGGGTGAGGGACTCCGGTGCCCAGACCCAGGTGTGGTCGTCGGTCTCGCCCCGGTCGTGGCGGAGCTCGAGGCGGACGCCGCCCACGTCGAGCGTGAGCGAGTCCCGGTAGGTCTCGTCGGGATACCGGTACTCCGTCGGCCACTCGAGCCGGTCGGCCCCGAACTGCCGGCGGTTGATCTCCGTGTTGTACCCGGCCGTCTCGATGTACCGGTCGAAGCGGGGCGGCACCGCTTCGTGGGCGACGACGCGCGGCGCCGGCGCGCCCTGGTCACGGGCGTCGGCCTCGTAGCGCTCGACCCCGAAGACGTGGTCGATGTGACCGTGCGTGTACACGGCAGTGTGCAGCGGATCGCGCCGCCATTCCGCCAGGACGTCATGGACGCGGCCGGCGAGGAACGGGCTGCTCGTGTCGATCAGCACCAAGCCGTCGGCGGTCGTGAACGCGGCGACGTTGGAGAACGCGGCCACGAACGCACGGCCGCCGCCGAGGTCGGCCAGCTGGCCGCCCATCCCGAAGAGGCCGCGGACGTCCATGTCGGTGTCGCC
>DATFVT010000006.1:0-7434 GCA_035260105.1 Acidimicrobiia bacterium | reverse complement strand
GATCAGGCCGAGAGGCGCGTCCGGCCGCGCTGGCGTCGGGCTCTGAGCACAGCCCGACCGCCCCGGGTGCGCATACGGGCGCGGAAGCCGTGCCGCTTCTTGCGCCTCCGGTTGTTCGGCTGGTACGTGCGCTTCACGCATGGCCTCCTCGCGAGGGATTCGCCCGCGAGCCCGTGGTCGGGGGCTGCAACGATCGGGCGAAGCACCGAGTGTACGGCGCCGCGAGAAACAGTCGCAACGCGGCGCGTCGTGACACGCACCCGGGAATCGAGAACCTTGTTGATCACAAAAGGCCGGTGCTACGTTCGGCCTTCTCGCCAACGCCACGGTCTCGAAGGCGAACTTCCCCGGACTCGAGGCCGAACTGATTTGCCCGGCCCACGGCCGCCTTGGGTGGCCCCTAGAGAAACCTTCTCCACACCTGTGGACGCACCTGTGGAATTCGACCGGGGTGTCACCGCCGCCGAGATCTGGGAGCACGGCGCGACCGCCCTGCGCTCCCAGCTCGCCCCCAACACATGGGGTTTGTGGTTCGAGGGCGTCAGAGCCGTCGGCCTCGACGACGACGTCCTCACCCTGGCCGTGCCCAGCAGCCTCGCCGCCGACCGGATCCGCTCGAGTTACACGGGCATGCTCGCCGACACCCTCCGGGACGTCACCGGTCAGCAGCTCCGGGTCGAGCTGACCGTCGAGACCGACACCCGGGTCGACGAGGCGCTCCCCCCTCCGCCGCCGGCGGCGACCACGCCCCTCAGCGACCTCCCCCGCACGCCGGCCGGCACCGAGGACGAGGAGCCTTCCCGGCTCTGGGCGTCGGGGGGCCTGAACCCCCGCTACACCTTCGACCAGTTCGTGATCGGGGCCTCGAACCGCTTCGCCCACGCCGCCGCCCTGTCCGTCGCGGAGGCGCCCGCCCGGTCCTACAACCCCTTGTTCATCTACGGCGCCGCCGGCCTCGGCAAGACCCACCTGCTCCACGCCATCGGGCACCACGTCAAGGCCGTCTTCCGTAACAAGCGCGTGCGCTACGTCTCCACCGAGACCTTCATGAACGAATTCGTCGACGCCATCCGGGCGAAGACGATGCCCGCTTTCAAGCGCCGCTACCGGGACCTCGACGTCCTCCTCATCGACGACATCCAGTTCCTCGAGCGCACCCAGGAGCTGCAGGAGGAGTTCTTCCACACCTTCAACCAGCTCCACAACGAGGACGGGCAGATCGTGATCTCCTCCGACCGGCCGCCCAAGTCCATCGCCACCCTCGAGGACCGTCTCCGCAGCCGCTTCGAGTGGGGCCTCATCACCGACGTCCAAGTCCCCGAGTTCGAGACTCGACTCGCCATTCTCCGCAAGAAGTCCGAGGCCGAGCACCTCGACGGTATCCCCGACGAGGTGTTCGCGTTCATCGCCAGCAACATCCACGACAACGTGCGCGAGCTCGAGGGCGCGCTGCTGCGGGTGAACGCGTACCGGGCTCTGAACGACGCGCCCCTGACCGACGAGATCGCCCATCAGGTTCTCGCTGACCTCCTGTCCCCCGCGCAACCGCGTGAGATCACACCCGAGCTCATCCTCGACGAGACGGCGAAGATGTTCGGCTGGACGGTCGAGGACCTCTGCGGCAAGAGCCGGCGGCGGCCGCTCGTCACCGCACGCCAGATCGGCATGTATGTCATGCGCGAGCTCACGGGCTACAGCTATCCGCAGATCGCCAAGGAGTTCGGCGGCCGCGACCACACGACCGTCATGTACGCCGTCGAGAAGATCAAGCAGCAGATGAACGAACGCCACACCACCTTCGACCAGGTCACCGAGCTCATCGCCCGGATCAAGCTCGGCACCGGTGGATAACCCTGTGGACAGATGGGGAAATCATCCGGGCGGATGGGGACAAGGCTGGGCAAAACTCTCGCCCTCAAGCACTCCTTGAGGGATCCCGGTGGACAGAGGGGGGACTCCGTCACCCCGTCCCACCTGCCCGTACAACCCGCTGTCCCCAATCCACACGGGCTACTACAACGACTATCTAGAGATCCCCAACTGTTGAGGAAACCGACGGCACCAATCGAAGGAGATTGCCGGTGAAGTTCCGCTGCGAACGGGACACCCTTGCCGATGCCATTGCCGTTGCGCAGCGGGCCGTGGCTTCGCGAACCGGTGCGCTACCGGTCCTGTCGGGCTTGCGAGTCGCCCCGACGCCGTCGGGTGTCGAACTCGTCGGCTCCGATCTCGAGCTGACCATCCGGGTCGAGGCGCCTGCCGACACCGAGGGGGAGGGGAGCGCGGTCGTGCCGGCACGGTTGTTCTCGGAGATCGTGCACAAGCTCGAGGCGGGCACCGTGACCGTCGAGTTCACGGACGACGAAGCTCGGGTCGAAGCCGGTCGGTTCCGTACGTCGCTGCGCACGCTGTCGGCCGCGGACTTCCCGCGATTGACGGAACCAGGCGGAGCCGGGGTCAAGGTCGCGTCGGGCGCGCTCACCGAGGCGTTGCGTCAGGTCGTGCCGGCCGCGTCGAAGGACGACGCGCGGCCGATCCTCACCGGCGTGTTGCTGGCGGCGTCGGGCGGCGGTTTGCGGCTCGTCGCCACCGACTCGTACCGCCTCGCCGTACGTGACCTGCAGGGCGTCAGCATGTTGCCCGAGGGGCAGAAGGTCCTCGTGGCGGGGAAGGGCCTGGGCGAGGTGCAACGGCTCCTCGGCGACGAGGAGATCGAAGTCGTCCTCGCCGAGCGCGAGGTGGTGTTCCGAGTCGGTCGCACGTCGGTGACGACGCGCTTGATCGAGGGTGACTTCCCGAACTACGAGCAGCTCATCCCGAGCGGTTACCCGAACAAGCTCACCGTCGCGCGCGACCAGCTCAGCGCTGCGATCAACCGCGTGCGGTTGGTGGGCCAGGGTCGTGACACGGCGCCGATCCGCTTGGCGATGACCGCGGAGGGCCTCGAGTTGTCGGCGGTCGCCCAGGACGTCGGCGAGGCGCACGAGATGGTGGAGGCGAAGTACGAGGGCGGCGACCTGACCGTCGCGTTCAACTCGCAGTTCCTGCTCGAGGGCATCGACGCCGCTTCCGGATCCGAGATCACCATCGAGTCGATCGACCCCCTGAAGCCGGCGGTGTTGAAGGGGACCGACAGCGGCGACTTCCTCTATCTGCTCATGCCCGTCCGCATCTCCTGACCGGACGGCCGGTACGTGAGCGTCGTGACGCGGCTCGCGCTCACGGACTTCCGGTGTTACGCAGCCGTCGACCTGGTACTTCCGCCGGGCGTGACGCTGGTGGCGGGCGCGAACGGCGAGGGGAAGACGAGCTTGCTCGAGGCGCTCGGGTGGGCGGCGACGACCCGTTCGTTCCGCGGCGTACCCGACGCAGCGCTGGTCCGCGCCGGAGCCGAGGCCGCCTACCTCCGCGTCACCGTTCAGGAGCCCGATCGGGAACAGCTCATGGAAGCGGAGATCCGCGCCGCCGGACGCAACAAGGTGCGCGTGAACCGCCATCCGCTTGCGCGTGGTCGTGACCTTCTCGGGTTGCTGCGCGTCACGGTGTTCGCGCCCGACGATCTGCAACTCGTGAAGGGTGGACCGGCCGAACGCCGCAGCTATCTCGACGAGCTGCTCGTCGCGGTCGCGCCCCGGTACGAAGCCGTACGCGGGGAATTCGATCGCGTGCTGAAGCAGCGCAACGCGTTGTTGCGCCAGGGCCTTCGCGGCCCTGACGCCGAGTCGACACTCGTCGTGTTCGACGATCAGCTCGTGCGCGCCGGCACCGAGCTCGTGCGCGGCCGGCTCCGTCTCACGGCACGGTTGTTGCCCGCGATGCGGAACGCTTATCGAGGTCTGGCCGGACCCGGCGATGACGTCGACGCGGCGTACGAAGCCGACTGGGCGGAGGGCGCTGTGCCAGTCGCCGCGGACGACGTCGAGGAGCTGTTGCGGGCAGCGCTCGTCGCGCGACACGCGGCCGAAGTCGATCGCGGGGTCACGCTGGTCGGGCCGCATCGCGACGAGTGGCGCGTCCGTCTGAACGGCCTCGAGGCCCGGACGCACGCGTCGCAGGGCGAGCAGCGCACACTCGCGCTCGGGCTGCGGCTCGCGGGCCACGCGGTCGTCGCCGACGTGGTGGGGACAGAACCCGTGCTCCTGCTCGACGACGTGTTCAGCGAGCTCGACCCGGCACGCGCCGAGGCGCTGGTGGCGGAGCTTCCGGCCGGCCAGACCTTGATCACGACCGCCTCCGTAGTTCCGGGATCGGTCCACCCCGAACGCCGTCTCCGCGTCGTCGACGGTCGAATCGAGGAAGCCGCGTGAGCCCGCGACGGCCCGGCCGTTCGGACGAGCCGCGTCCGTTGCGGGATTCGTTGGCCGAGGTCAGCGCCGACCTCGGCCTCCCCGAGCCCGACGGCCTCGCGCTGCTGATCGATCAGTGGCAGAGCCTCGTCGGCGCCGACGTAGCGCGACATTGCCGCTTGACGTCCCTGCGTGACGGTGTCCTGCGCGTGACTGTGGACTCGGCGCCGCGGGCCACACAACTTCGGTACTTCGAGGTCGAGCTCGTGGAGCGCGCGGCGGCGATGTTGGGCCCGGGTGTGGTGCGTGAGCTGCGGGTCCGCGTCGGGGCACCGAGTGCGCGGCGCGAGCGGTGAAACGAACGCGGCATCGCGGCCGGGAACGCCGTTTCCGTCAGGGTCGTCTGGTACACTGAGAGGAACGATTTAGGGGTCCTGACCAGCACTTTTGCCGGATCCCAACCCCCTTCGCCGGGGTGAGCAGGGCCCTCCCCCGGCCCCGATCAGAAAGGCTCCGCGCGTGGCGTATACCGCCAAGGACATCACCGTGCTGAAGGGCCTGGAGCCCGTGCGCGAGCGCCCTGGCATGTACATCGGCTCGACCGGCCCTTCGGGTCTGCACCATCTCGTGTACGAAGTCGTCGACAACTCCGTCGACGAGGCGATGGCGGGCGAGGCGACGAGGATCACCGTCACGCTCCTCGCCGATGGTGGCTGTCGGGTCGCCGACAACGGACGCGGCATTCCCATCGACAACCACCGCGAGTTCAAGAACAAGTCGGCCGCCGAGGTCATCATGACCACGCTCCACGCGGGCGGGAAGTTCGGTGGCGACGGCTACAAGATCGCCGGCGGACTCCACGGCGTCGGGGTCTCCGTCGTGAACGCGTTGTCGAGCCGCCTCGTGATGGAGATCCATCGCGACGGCGGGCTCTGGATGCAGGAGTTCGCGAAGGGCGGCAAGCCGCAGGGCAAGATCCGGCGCGTCAAGGCCTCCAAGCAGCGCGGCACGACGATCACCTTCTGGCCCGATGCGACGATCTTCGAGGAGACAGAGTTCCGCGCCCAGACGCTCCTCGAACGCCTGCGGGAAATGGCGTTCCTGAACAAGGGCCTCGAGATCAAGTTCACCGACGAGCGCTCCGACCCGAAGCAGGAAGTGATCTACAAGTACTCGGGCGGCCTCGTCGATTTCGTCCGGCACCTCAACGGCTCGAAGGACCCTCTGTTCAAGCGCGTCATCTCGCTGGAGGAGAAGACCGCGGCGGGCGAGGTCGAGATCGCGATGCAGTGGAACACCGGGTTCTACGAGGGCATCCACTCGTTCGCGAACAACATCGCCACGACCGAGGGCGGCATGCACGAAGAGGGCTTCAAGAAGGCCCTGACGAACGCGGTGAACCGCTACGCGCGCAACAAGGGCATGGTGAAGGACAAGGACGTGTCGCTCCTCGGTGAGGACATCCGTGAGGGGCTCACCGCGATCGTCTCGGTGCGTCTTCGCAACCCGCAGTTCGAGGGGCAGACCAAGGCGAAGCTCGGCAACACCGAGATGCGATCCGCCGTCGAGAGGGCGACGAACGAGAAGCTGGGCGACTGGTTCGAGGAGCACCCGTCGGAGGGACGTCAGGTCCTGAACAAGGCGACGCAGGCCGCCCGGGCCCGGGTCGCGGCCCGGCAGGCGCGCGACCTCACCCGTCGCAAGTCACTGCTCGAGTCGGCGGCGATGCCGGGGAAGCTCGCCGACTGCTCGTCGAAGGACCCGGAGCAGTCCGAGCTCTTCATCGTCGAGGGTGACAGCGCCGGCGGCAGCGCGAAGCGGGCCCGGGATGCCAATTACCAGGCGATCCTGCCGATCCGGGGGAAGATCCTGAACGTCGAGCGCGCCCGCATCGACCGCCTGCTCAAGAACGAGGAGGTCCAGTCCCTCGTCACGGCGATCGGGAGCGGGACCGGTGAAGACTTCAACCGGGACAAGGTCCGGTACCACAAGGTGATCATCCTGGCCGACGCCGACGTCGACGGCGCCCATATCCGCACCCTCCTGCTCACCTTCTTCTTCCGGCAACTTCCCGAGATGTTGAAGAGCGGCTTCATCTACATCGCGCAACCGCCGCTGTACCGCGTCGACATCGGGAAGGAGCACTACTACCTGAAGGACGACGCGGTGCTGCGCGACTTCGACGCTGCCCACGAAGGCCGGAAGTACGAAGTGCTGCGGTTCAAGGGCCTCGGCGAGATGGACTGGGAGGAGCTCAAGGTCACGACGATGGACCGCGCCACGCGCAACCTCCTTCAGGTGTCGGTCGAAGACGCTGCCATCGCCGACGACATCTTCTCGAAGCTCATGGGCGACGACGCCGAGACGCGTCGCCATTTCATCCAGGAGAACGCCAAGGATGTGCGCTTCCTTGACATCTGACGCCCATGCCTGACGACGGACAGCAGACGCTCGAAGGCAACATCGAGCCCATCGAGATCCAGGAGGAGATGGAGCGGTCCTTCCTGGACTACGCGATGTCCGTCATCACCGCACGCGCGCTCCCCGACGCGCGTGACGGGCTCAAGCCCGTGCAGCGCCGGATCATCTACGGGATGTACGAGCAGGGGCTGCGCCCGGACCGGAAGCACCAGAAGTCGGCGCAGGCGGTCGGCCAGGTGATGGGGAAGTACCACCCCCACGCGGGTGAGGCGATCTACGACGCCCTCGCCCGGATGGCCCAGGAGTTCTCGCTCCGGTACCCGCTCATCGACGGGCACGGGAACTTCGGGTCACCCGACCCGAACGACAGCCCGGCGGCCCAGCGCTACACCGAAGCGCGCCTCGCCCCGCTGGCGATGGAGCTCATCGGCGAGATCGAGGAGAACACCGTCGACCTGGCCGACACCTATGACGGCCAGAACCAGGAGCCCGTCGTGCTCCCGGCGCGGTTCCCGAACCTGCTCGTGAACGGGGGCGGGGGCATCGCGGTGGGCATGGCGACGAACATCCCGCCCCACAATCTCAACGAGGTCGTCGACGCGTGCATCCACGTGCTCGACAACCCCGACGCCAAGCCGAACGACCTGATGAAGTTCGTCAAGGGCCCGGACTTCCCGACCGGAGCCCTGATCCTCGGTCGCGACGGCATCAAGGACGCCTACCGGAC
>DATFVT010000005.1:0-2068 GCA_035260105.1 Acidimicrobiia bacterium | reverse complement strand
CGTGGTCGAGCTGGTGACCGGCGAGGTGCACGTCGAGCACGCGCCGCTCGAGACGTACGGCGTCGCCATCACGCTCGCCGTCGGCGGGCTCGCGCTCGCCTGGTTCCTGTACGTCGCGAATCCCGACCTGCCCGGCCGCATCGCGAGCGCCCTCGGCGGCTTCTACGCCCTGGTCCGCGACAAGTACCGCATCGACGAGCTCTACGACCGGGTGATCTACCGTCCGGTCCTCGCCATGGCCGACGCGGCGGCCTGGGTGATCGACGGCAAGGTGATCGAGGGCATCGTCAACGGCGTCGGCACGTTCGTGTACTCCACCAGCGGATCGTGGCGGCGCGTGCAGACCGGCAACGTGCAGCACTACGCGCTCTCGTTCCTCGTCGGTGCGCTGGCGCTCGTCGCCTACTATCTGGTCGGGTGACGCTGGTCGGATGACTCCCCTCGACACCGCCGGCTTCGCCGCCAACTGGCAGGCCGCCCTCCCCGGGATCGTGGTCGTGGTCACGGCCTGCGCGGTGATGATGGTCGACCTGGCGCTCGGCGGCCGGGGACGAGGCGTCCTCGCCGGCGTGGGTCTCCTCGGACTCGCGGTGGCCATCGCGGTGGCCGTGTCTGCCTGGAACGGCGGGACCGATCCGGCCGGGTTCCAGGACATGCTGCGCGCCGACCGCTACGGCCTCTTCTTCACCATCGTGGTCTGTCTCAGCGCGGCGCTCACGCTCCTCATGTCGGTGGAGTTCGTGCGCGAGTGGGGACTGCCCGCCGGCGACTTCTACACGCTCGTCCTGCTGTCCACCGCGGGGATGGTGTTCCTGGCGCTCGCCAACGACCTGATCGTCGTGTTCGTGGCGCTCGAGACCATGTCGGTCGGGGTCTACGTGCTGACCGGGCTGCTGCGCGGCGACCTGCGCTCGAACGAGGGGTCGATGAAGTACTTCCTGCTCGGCGCGTTCGCCAGCGGCTTCCTCCTCTACGGCGTCGCGTTCTTCTACGGCGCGACGACGAGCACGCACCTCGACGTCATCGCCGAGGCGATCGCGCGGCGCCCGCTCGAGCCCTTCGTGCTGCTCGGCATGGCGTTCGTGCTGGTGGGCTTCAGCTTCAAGGTGGCGCTGATCCCCTTCCAGGCCTGGACGCCGGACGCGTACGAGGGCGCTCCCACGGTGGTGACGGCGTTCATGGCGGTCGCCGTCAAGGCGGCGGCGTTCGCCGCGTTCGCCCGCGTCTTCTTCGTGAGCCTCTCGGAGCTCGCCGGGCAGTGGACCAGCCTTCTCGCGCTGCTCTCGGCTCTCACCATGACGGTCGGCAACGTGGTGGCCATCAGCCAGCGGAACGTGAAACGGATGCTCGCGTACTCCAGCATCGCGCATGCAGGGTACGCGCTGCTCGGCCTCGTTGCCAACTCCCGCGCGGGCGGCGCCGCGCTCCTCTTCTATCTCACGGTGTACGTCTTCATGAACGTCGGCGCGTTCGGCGTCCTGGTGGCGCTTGGGCGGCGGGGCGAGCCGCGCGACCGCCTCGACGACCTGGCCGGCGTCGGCCTGCGACATCCGCTGCTGGGCTTGTGCATGACGCTCTTCCTGCTGTCGCTCGGCGGCGTGCCGCCGATGGCCGGCTTCATCGGCAAGTTCTACCTCTTCAGCTCGGTGATCGACGCCGGGCACACGGGGCTGGCGCTGATCGCGGTCGTCAACAGCGTGATCTCGATCTACTACTACCTGGGCCCGATCGTGCAGATGTACGTCGGCGACGCGGCGACCGCCGAGCCGAAAGCGCTCCCGGCGCGGCCGTGGCTGGCCGCCTGCATCGCGGTGGCGCTCGTCGGCACGCTCTATCTCGGCGTCTTCCCGGCCGCTCCGATGCGCCTCGCCCTGTCGTCGTTCGGGTCGTTGCGCTAGGAGCCCGGTCCCGCGCCTCGATCGAGGTGCGCCAGGAGCGCGAGCAGCGTGCGGTTGTGCGGCGCGGCGACGCCCGCGCGCGCCGCGGCGCGGACCACGGCGCCGTTGAGCGCGTCGTGCTCGAGCCGGCGGCCGCGGCGCAGGTCCTGCAGCATGGACGTGGCGAACCG
>DATFVT010000004.1:0-3850 GCA_035260105.1 Acidimicrobiia bacterium | reverse complement strand
ACGGCACGAATGCGCAGCCAGCTCACGCTCCCCTCCTCTGCTGCTCGGCCGGCGGCGCCTCGCGCTCCTCGGCCAGGTGCAGGAAGACGCCCTCGAGGTCGTCGCGGCCGAAGCGGGCCGCGACCTCGCCGGGACGCCCGTCGGCGACGATCCGGCCCTGCGAGATGAATACGACCCGGTCGCACAGCCGCTCCACCTCGACCATGTTGTGGCTCGTCACGAGCAGCGCGGCACCGTCCTCGGCGCAGAGCCGGTTCAGCCCCGTGCGGACCTTGAGCGCGACGTCGGGATCGAGCGACGCGGTGGGCTCGTCGAGGATGAGCAGCGCCGGGTCGTGCAGCGCCGCTTTCACGATCCCGACGAGCGTCCGCTGTCCGGACGACAGCTCGTTGCCCATGGCGTCGGCGAGATGGACGATGCCGAACCGCTCGAGCCCGGCCTCGACCTGCGGCGTCGGGTCGTGGAGCCCGTACAGCCGCCCGAACAGGCGCAGGAACTCCCGCACCCGGAGCCGCTCGGGGAGCGGCAGATACCCGGCGGCGAAGCCGACATGTGCGGCGGCGGCGCTGCGCTGGCGAGGCAGGCGGTGGCCGGCGATCTCGACCCAGCCGTCGTCGGGGGTCACGACGCCGAGGAGCATCAGCAGGGTGGTCGTCTTCCCGGCGCCGTTGGGCCCGAGGAGCGCGACGCGCTCTCCGGCGCCGACCGTCAGGTCGATGCCGTCGACGGCTCGGATGCGCTTGTACTGCTTGACGAGCCCGCGAGCGCGCAGGACGTCGCCGTCGAGGATTGGCATGACGCGAGCATGGCAGCGGCCGAGTGGCGGGCGCCGGGGATTTAGGCTCGACCGCCGTGCGGTGGATCTGGAACGAAGGTGAACGGCAGGAGGTCGGGGCCGGTGATGCCGACGCGCTGACGCGCGACCTGAAGCTCGACCCGCCGGTCGACCGGCTGCGCATGGTGTGGGCCATCGGGCTCAACTACCGCGACCACGCCGCCGAGACCGGATCGCCGATCCCCACCGAGCCCGTCGTGTTCGTGAAGTCGACGGGGTCGGTCGTGGGCCACGGTGACGACATCCTGATCCCGCCCCACGTCACCCAGCCCGACTACGAGGGCGAGCTGGCAATCGTGATCGGACGCCGGGCGAGAGACGTGCCGGCGGACGAGGCACTCGACGTCGTCGAAGGCGTGACGTGCGCGCACGACGTCAGCTCCCGGGACCATCAGTTCACTACGGGGCAGTGGGTGTGGTCGAAGTCCTTCGACACGTTCTGCCCGCTGGGGCCGGTGCTCGTGACGGCCGACGAGCTCGACCTCGGCCACCTGACCATCGAGACGCGCGTCGACGGCGAGCTCCTCCAGAGCTCGAGCACGGACCAGCTCGTCTTCCCGGTGCCGCAGCTGATCGAGCACCTGTCGCGCGGGCTCACGCTCGAGCCGGGGGACGTGATCCTGACCGGCACCCCCGGCGGCGTGGGGATGACTCGCACCCCGCCCCGCTGGCTCGAGGACGGCGACGTCGTGGAGATCACGATCGAGGGGATCGGTACGCTGCGGAACGGGGTCATCCGGCGCTAGCCGCGGCGGCGAACCGACCCGTCACAGCCGCAACCAAGGGGGGAACGGTGGGCTCCGACCTGCACGAGACCGCACGCCGGCTGCGCAACCTCGTCGAGCCGCTCGCGGCCGGCGTCTACTTCGCGCCCGAGGCCCAGCAACGGTACGAGGCGCTGGGCCTCAACTACTTCGAGGGGTACTTCTGCAGCCGGGGCGCGTGCCTCGGGCAGGCGCCGTGGAGCGTGATCTGCGCCGCCTTCGGCGCGTTCAAGCCCGGGGTCGTGGAGCGGGCGGTCACCGGCGGTTGGTCGAAGACCGGACCCGACCAGCTGCTGGAGGCGCGCCGCGACGGCGCCACCGAGCAGCTCGAGCGCCTCCTCGGCGAGCCGGGCACGGAGGTGAAGCAGGCGACCGACATCCTCTTCTCGCTCACCGACGGCATCGATCCGTCGGGACGGATGCTCTACTCGGGCCTCTCGGTGCTGCCGATGCCGGAGACGCCGATGGGACAGCTCTGGCGCTCCGCCGACCTCGTGCGCGAGCACCGGGGCGACGGCCACATCGCGGCATGGGTCTCCCGCACCGACTCGTGCGAGATCACCGTGCTCACCGAGGTGATGTGGGGCCTCGAGCCCGGCGCGTACGTCTTCACGCGGGGCTGGGACGAGCAAGAGGTCGACGCCGCCCGCGGCCGGCTGCAGGAGCGGGGGCTGCTCGACGACGAGGGCCGGCTCACTGAGGCCGGCCGGGCCTTCCGGGCCGAGATCGAGCACGACACCGACCTCGCCGAACGGGAGATCCTCGAGCGCCTCGGCGATCGCGCCGACGAGCTCTTCGCCCTGATCCATCCGATGGCCAAGACCATCGTCGACAACGGCGGATATCCGGTCGACTTCGGACAGATACGCGGCACCCGCGGATAAGCAAGCCGGGCCGCGGTCATAGGCTCGCGCCGATGAACGCGGCCGAAGGAGGACGATGAGCGCGGTCGATTGGGAAGAGCGCCCCACGCTTCGTCGCCCGGTCATGGTCGCCGGCTTCGAGGGATGGAACGACGCCGCCAGCGCCGCATCGGAAGCGGCCGGGTGGCTCACCCGCCGTTTCGGCGCCAACCGGTTCGCGTCGATGGACCCGGAGGAGCACTTCGACTTCCAGTCCGCCCGTCCGACGGTCGAGCTCGTCGACGGTGTCACCCGCGACCTGACCTGGCCGGCGACCGAGTTCTTCGCCGTGCCGGTGGACGCACGCGACCTCGTCGTGCTGCGGGGAGTCGAACCCAACCTGCGGTGGCCGTCGTTCTGCCGCGACGTGCTCGGGGTCGCGGGCGACACCGGCTGCGAGATGGTCGTGACGCTCGGCGCGCTGCTCGCCGACGTGCCCCACACGCGCCCCGTGCGCGTGACGGGCGCCACGAGCGATCCCGAGCTCATGACCAGCCTCCACTTGCAGCGCTCGCGCTACGAGGGCCCCACCGGCATCGTCGGCGTGCTGCACGACACGGCCCGAGCCGCCGGCGTCCCGTCGGCGTCGCTGTGGGCCCCGGTCCCGCACTACGTGTCGACCCCGCCCAACCCCTCGGCCACCCGCGCCCTGCTCGACCGGTTGTCGAGCCTGCTGGGGACGCCGTTCGAGCTGCGTGAGCTCGACACCGCATCCGAGGCATGGCGCACGCGCGTCGACGAGGTCGTGGATCAGGACGACGACGTGCGGACGTACGTCGGGCAACTCGAAGAGCGGTACGACACCGAGGCCGAGACGGACATCCCTTCCGGTGAGAGCCTCGCCGCCGAGGTGGAGCAGTTCCTGCGCAACCGCGGCGACGAGGGCTAGATGCGTGCACGAAGCCCGCTCAGCGGGCTCGGTGCACGCGTCACTCCGTCAGCAGCTCCTTCGCAACCTCTTCCCACAGCGTGGTGCAGAGCGCGAGCGATTCCTGGTCGATGCGCTCGTCGTTGCCGTGGAACATCGTCGCGTAGTCCTCGAACGTCAGGCGCCGGCTGAACAACCCGAATCCGTAGCCGACCGACCCGGCGCGCCGGAAGAACCGGTTGTCGGTCCCGCCGACCATCACGAACGGGACGAGTGCGGAGTCGTCGACGAGCCGCCCGCTCACCGACGCCAGCACGTCCCAGAGGGGAGTGTCGACGGGAGAGGCCGTCGACGGGTCGTCGTTGCCTTCGATCTCGACGGCGGGATGGAGGTCGCCGAGCGCCTCGCGTAGGTGGTCGTGCACGTCCTCCTCGGTCTCGCCGGGCAGCGTGCGGATGTCGACCTGGATGTCGACTTGGTC
>DATFVT010000003.1:0-2326 GCA_035260105.1 Acidimicrobiia bacterium | reverse complement strand
CGTCCCGTTCCTGTCGATGGCGAAGTACTACGCCACCGAGCTGGCCGTGAAGGTCTCGGGGGAGGCGCTCCAGATGCTGGGCGCCGCCGGGTACATGGCCGACCACCCGACGGAGCTGTACTACCGGGACGCCAAGCAGCTCACGATCGTCGAGGGCACGACCCAGGTGCAGCTCGGCCTGATCGCGCGAGGCGTCCTGGACCACGATCTGTGGTGGGATTGAGCAAGGCGCCCGAAAAGAACCTCCGATGACCACGCCCACCTCCACGCTCTGGCCCGACGTGATCGGCCGGCTCCTCCGCCGGGAGGAGCTCCCGCCGGAGCTCGCCGAGCAGGCCATGGCCACGATCCTCGCCGGCGAGGCGACCGACGCCCAGATCGCCGGCTTCGCCGTGGCGCTCCGGGCCAAGGGCGAGACGTCGGCCGAGCTGGCGGCGCTGGCGCGCACGATGCTGCGCTTCGCGCAGCGCGTCGACATCCCGCTCGATGGTCCCGGCGGGCCGGTGGTCGACACGTGCGGCACGGGCGGTGACCGGTCGGGCACCGTCAACATCTCGACCCTGGCGGCGCTCGTCGCCGCCGGCGCGGGCGTGCGGGTCGCCAAGCACGGGAACCGGGCCGCGTCCTCCGCGTGCGGATCGGCGGACGTCCTCGAGGCGTTCGGGGTCGTGATCGACCTCGGGCCGGAAGGCGTCGCCCGCTGCGTCGAGGAGGCGGGCATCGGCTTCTGCTTCGCGCCGAAGTACCACCCCGCGCTGCGGTTCGCCGGTCCGGCCCGGCGGGAGCTCGGCACGCCGACGACGTTCAACTTCCTCGGGCCGCTCGCGAACCCGGCCGGCGTGCGTCGGCGGGTGCTCGGCGTCTCGGACCCGTCGATGGCGGACCGGATGGCGCACACGCTCGCCGAGCTCGGGGTGGAGCGGGCAATGGTGTTCTGCGGCGGCGACGGCCTCGACGAGCTCACGACGACCACCGTGTCGACGGTGTGGGATCTCACCGACGGCGAGGTGCGCACCTCGACGCTCGACCCGCGCGAGTACGGGATCCCGGTCGCGGAGCGGGACGAGATCGTCGGCGGTGACGCGGCCGCCAACGTCGCGATCGCCGAGCGCATGCTCGGCGGTGAACCGGGACCGGTGCGCGACGTCGTGGCGCTGAACGCGGCCGCCGCCCTCGTCGTCGCCGGCGTCTCCCCCGACATCGGCGCCGGTCTCGAGCAGGCAATCTCCGCCATCGAGTCGGGGAAGGCTGCCGCGGTGCTCGAGACGTTCGTGCTGACGAGCAAGGCGGCCCGCGCCGCCGACGAGGCCTGAGCATGTCCAAGGCCATTCAGTGCCCGGCCTGCGGGCGCAAGCACCGGGTGGCGACGCTGCCCGACGCGCCCACGTTCAAGTGCGAGAACTGCGGTCAGCCGCTCAAGGTGCCGGCCCAGTTCCGTCCGTCGGTGATGGCGTCGTCCCGGCACGTGCGTCAGCCCGATCCGCCCCGTCGCGACGCGACCGCCGTCCTCCCCGAGCAGCGCGCACCCGCGCCCGTCGCGGCGCCGACCCCGTCGCCAGCGCGCCGCCCGACGCCGCCGCGCGCCGCCGCGGAGCCCGCGTCGGCGGCGGACGAGGTGTCACGCCCGCTGCGCGTGCTCGCATGGGTGGTGGCGATGGTGCTCGGGCTGATCGTCACCCTGTGGGTCGCCCGCATCACCGGTTGGTTGAGCGGGGACCGGCTCGTCGACGTGTTCACCCAAGAGGGATGGGCCCGCTACATCCGCGTCGTCGCCGTCGCGCCCGTGTGGGCTCTGTTCACGACCCTGTTGCTGACGCTGTTCCTCGAAGGTGGTCGCGCGCTGGCGCGCCGGCGGGCGGAGAAGCGGGCAGAGTCCGGCGCCGGGGACGGCCGCGCGCGCCGCGCGGAGTCCTCGGCGTTCGACACCCGCAGCGGCGGGCGCCCCGGCCGGGACGGCGGAACCACGGGGGACCGGCCGGACTCGAAGCGCACTGCGGCCCGGCGAGGCGGTCCCTGAGCGGAGGACGCCGTACACTCCGCGGCAGGTTCGGCGCCGGCGACCGGCGCGGCCGCAGCCGAACCCGGGACGGCAGGACATGGAGGAGTCATCAATGGCGGCTCGCTACCGCTGCGGTGCGTGCGGGAACCTCACCCGATTCGACGTCATCACGACCCGGCGGACGAGCTCGTTCCATCACTACAGCGTCGGCGGCGAGCTGACCATCGAAGAGGAGCAGCTGCTCGAAGAGACCGTCGAGCGCGTGACCTGCCGTTGGTGTGGCGCCAGCGGTGACACCATCGAAGAGCTCGACGAGTCCTCGTCGCA
>DATFVT010000002.1:0-6387 GCA_035260105.1 Acidimicrobiia bacterium | reverse complement strand
TACGACGAGGACGGCAACCCGATCGCGACGACGTTCATGGACTACCTGCTCCCCACGGCGACGGAGGTGCCGGTGATCGAGTACGGGCACGTCGAGACGCCGAGCCCGGGCCCGGGTGGCCACAAGGGTGTGGGGGAGGGGGGCGCGATCGGCGCGCCCCCGGCGGTCGTGAACGCGGTGGCCGACGCCCTGTCGCCTTTCGGCGTGACCGTGACGCGCTTGCCGTTGAGCCCGTCGCAGATCGTGGCGCTGCTCGATCAGTGACCGCGCGGCACTCAGGGCGTAGGCGCGTCGACCATGACCATCCACGGGGTGCCGAAGCGATCGGTGCACATCCCGAAGGCGGGCGAGAAGAATGTCTCGTTCAGCGCAAGTTGGACCTGTCCGCCGTCTGAGAGCGCGTCGAACACGCGCTTCGCGTCCGCGACGTCAGGACGAGAACTGTTGACGCACATGCCATCGACCGTGCCGTCGAAGTTGCCGATCGGGTCGTCGGCGCCCATGAGCAGGTCGTCGCCGGAGGTCAACGCGGCGTGCATGACCGCATCGGGCTTGGCGCCCGGCGGTCCGGCGTCGGCGGGCATGTCGGCCACGGTGAGCAGCGCGAGCTCGCCGCCGAAGATCTCCTGGTACCGGGTGAACGCTTCGCGGCAGTTTCCCGCGAACGCGAGATAGGGGCGAAAGGCCATTGGCGTTGCCTCCTCGTGCGACGGTCTGCGGTCTTCCTGGCGACTCCGAACCGGATGGGAACTCACCGGTCGCCGCCCCTGTGAGATCAGTTCCCCGGCGGCGGTTCGAGCAGTCGGTGCAGGCGCGTGATCGTCAGCGACTTGATCCGCCAGCCGGCGTCGGTGTTCTCGTACGTCTCGTGGTAGTGGCCAAAGCCGTGCATGTGGGCGAACGGGCCGCCCCTGGGCCACCAGAGCTGGTCTTCGAGCGCCCAGATTCCGGTCGCGGTCCTGGGCGAAGTGAGCTCGATCTCGGGCGTGTGACCGTGGTGGACGGTGATCGCATCGCCGATGACCGATCGCAGGAACGACAGGAACTCCGTCGCGCCGCGGGTGACGCCGGCGCCCTCGCCGCTGAGGTCCACTTCGACATCGTCGGTGAACACCGTGGCGAGACCGTCCCAGTCCTTCGTGTCGATCAGGCGGAAGTAGCGGGCCTTGAGCTGCTTGATGGCTTCGACGTCGTCGGTCATACGACGAACGTAATCGCCCGGGAAAAGCCGGAGAGGTGCGGGGCCGGCTAGACGTCGAAGTCGGTGTGCTCGGTGATCTGCAGCACCTCGAGCGTGCGACCGAGCCCGAGGTAGACGGCGAGGCAGAGCGTGAGGTCGAGGATCTCGTCGTCGGAGAAGTGGATGCGGAGCCGGCCGAAGAGCTCGTCGTCGATCTGGTGGTGGTCGAGCGCGAACCGCTCGGCGTACTCGATCGCCAGGCGCTGGCGCACCGTGTACTCGGGCGACGTGCGCCACTCGTCGAGATGCCGGTACGTCTCTTCGGTGACTCCCGCCTCGACGACGGACGGCGCCCGGAAGGTCGCGCACGCGTCGCACGCGTTGAGCTGCGCGATGCGCATCCGGGCCACCTCACGCTCGGAGGCCGGGAGCTTGCTCGCCTGGTAGGCCGTGGTGATCATCTTCTGCACCATGCCGGCCATCTCCGGGCGCAACGACCACACCATGGCCGCCTCGCCGCCGGGTCCCTCGGGGACATCGATGCGCGCCATGACGACGAAGTCTACGAGTCTCGCTGGGATCCCAGCACCGCGGCGCATACACCGCCGTCCACGAGAACGTCCACGCCAGTGAGGAAGCCGGCGTCGTAGGACAGCATGAACGCGACGACGGCCGCGACCTCGTCGGCCCCGCCGAACCGCGCGAGCGGGGTGCGCTGCACGAGCTCCTGCATGAACGGCTGCTGCGCCGCTTCCTGTCGCCCCTGCGGCGTGTCGATGATCCCCGGCGACACGGAGCACACCCGGCCTCCGAGCGGGCCGACGCGGACCGCTTCCTGCCGGACGAACCGTTGCACTGCCCGCTTCGCCCACGCGTACGCAATGCCGCTGTCCTCGATCACCGGGCCCAGCACCTCGCGCAGCCGGTCGACGAGGCGCTCGTCGAGCGGATCGTCGAGCACCGCGTCGGCGGCGGGATCGGTGTCGTCGCCGAGGAACCACGCCGCCATGGACGCGAAGCACACCATTGCGGTGCCCGCCGTCACGAGGGGGCGGAGGACCTCGGCCAGCATCGCGGTGCCGACGAGGTCGACGGTGAAGACGCGCTTCCAGTCGGCCATCGTGGGCGAGATCCCTGCCGCGTGGGCGACGGCGCGGAGCGAGCCGGCGTCCGCCACGCGGGCCGCCAGCCGGTCGAGGCCGGCGCGGTCGGTGACGTCCAGCTCGAAGGGCTCGACGTCCGCCCGGCAACCTGCACCCGAAAGCTCCTGTGCGGCTTCCGTGACCGCGACGCGATCGAGGTCGACGAGCACGAGATGGTCGACCATGCCTGCGAGCCGCGCGCCGCAGGCGCGCCCCATTCCGCGCCCGGCGCCGGTCGCGATGCCGACGGTCGTCATGCGCCGTCGCCACGTAGGAGCATCACGCTCGACGGCGTGCCCCCGCCCGACGTCACCACCGCGGTCCGGGCGCCGGGGACCTGCCGATCGTCGGCGTCCTTTCGGAGTTGCTTCACCGCCTCGTAGACGAACCCGAAGCCGTGCGTGCGGCCCTCGGACAGCTGGCCCCCGTGCGGGTTGACGGGAAGCTCGCCGTCGAGCGCGATACGCCGCCCGCCGTCGAGCCAGTCCATCGCCTCGCCGAACTCGCAGAAGCCGAGCGCTTCGAGCCACGAGATCGCGTTGAACGTGAATCCGTCGTACACGAGGGCGATGTCGATGTCGGCGGGGCGCAGGCTCGTCCTCGTCCAGAGGTGCGCGGACTGGCCGATGACCTGGGGCTCGTGCGTGAGCGTGCCCTGGTCCCAGGACACGCGCTCGATGATCTGGGTGCCGATGGCCTCGACGCGCACGGCCGCCTCGGGGAGATCGGCCGCGACCGACGCGTCGGATACGACGACCGCGATCGACGCGTCGCAGGGCACGTCACAGTCGTAGAGCCCGAACGGGCTCGTGATCGGCCGCGCCGACAGGTAGTCCTCCAAGGTCATCGGGTCGCGGTAGATCGCCCGCGGGTTGCGGCCGGCATTCGTACGACCGTTGATGGCGATCCACCCGAGCATCTCTCGGGTCGCGCCGTAGCGATGGAGGTACTGGTTGGCGTTCATGCCGATCCAGTTCGCGGCCGACATGGCGCCGAAGGGTGCGCGCCATTCCCAGAGCGGTCCCGACACGCGGCCATCCAGGCCGCCGAGCCGCAGCACCGCCGCCGTCGACTCCCAAACGGTCCGGAAGCAGAGGACGTGCCGGCACAGTCCGCTCGCCACCGCGAGCATCGCCTGGATGACGGCGCCACCGGGCCCGGGGAGCTCGCCACCGCCGTTGATCCAGGTGGGCTGCAGCCGCAGCGCCTCCTCGACCGCGGTGACACCACCCTCCGAGATGCCCCCGCCTGCGGTACCGGGGTAGGTGGACAGCCCGTCGATGTCGTCGAGAGTGAGGCCGGCGTCGGAGACGGCTTCCTGGCAGGCGTCGACCGCCAACGACACCGGGTCGACCATCAGCCGGCGGCCGATCGCGGAACGACCGACGCCCGACAGCACGACCCTGTGCTCGAAGCGCTCGCTGCTCACGGGCGGGCGAGGTCGCGGCCGCTCGGGTTCCGCGACCCGTTCCGAGGCGTCGATCGCGCCGGTGGGTTCGAACAGGGGAAGCCACACGTCCTCTTCGTGCTCGAACCGCACGGTCACTTCTTGGCCGATGTGGACGTCACCCGGATCGCAACCGACGACGTTCGTCGTGAGGTGCACGGTCTCGTCCTCGGCGAGGGCGACGTTCGCGATCGCGTACGGGGGCTCGAACGCGGGAAGCCACTGTTGGTGGTTGACCGTGAACCCGACGACCGTCGCCCGACCCGACACAACGGTCGGGGACCAGGAGCGGCTGCCGCACGCCGGGCACACCGGCGTGGGCGGATGGACCAGCTTCCGGCAGTCGTCGCAGCCCTGGACCCGGAGGCGCCCGTCGGCCCCCGAGGTCCAGAACCACTCGTTCACCGGTGTCAGCTGGGGAAGCGGTCGCACCATGCCCTCCCGTGCGAGCGGGGAGGTCGACGAATCTGTGAGACCATCCCCGGGTCGAGTCGGAGGAGCGCGCCATGAGTCACGACGGTGTCCTCGACGAAGAGGTGCTCGACCCCCGCGTCGTCGAGTGGTTCGACGCGAACCCGATGATGCGCGACCCCTCGGTTGACTTCTCGCCCGAGATGCTGGCGCTCGCGCGCTCGCCCGTCGGCGCGCCGCCCACGCGTGCGATCGCCCGTGTGAGGGACGACGTCGTCGAGGGCATCCCGGTACGGATGTACGAGCACGATCATCCGTCGACGGGCCTCGTCGTCTACTTCCACGGCGGCGGGTTCTGCATCGGCAGCATCGGCCTCATGGACAACGTCGCCCGTGAGCTGGCGCACTGCGCGGACGTGATGGTGCTGTCGGTCGCGTACCGCCTCGCGCCCGAGCACCCGTACCCGGCGGGTCTCGACGACTGCGAGACGGTCACGCGCTGGGCGTTCGGGAACGCATCCCGGCTCGGCGTGTCGCCGGATCGCATCGTGGTGGCGGGGGAGAGCGCCGGCGGCAATCTCGCCGCGGCGGTGGCGCTGCGGTTGCGGGGACACGGCGACGTCCCGTTGGCCGGCCAGGTGCTGATGTACCCGGGCGTCGACGGCGGGTCGCGGGACCATCCCTCCCGCGACGAGTTCGCAGGCATCGTGCTGTCGCGCACGATGATGGAAGCGTTCTGGGAGCGCTACACGGGCGGGCGCGACCTCGCGCACGAGCCGTTCGCCGCACCCTTGCACGCCGCGACCCTCGCCGGTCTGCCGCCCGCGATCGTGGTGCTCGGCGGGTGCGACCCCCTGCGGGACGAAGGACGGCATTACGCCGCCCGGCTGCGGGACGACGGCGTCGCCGTCGAAGAGGTGTGCTTCGGCGGTCAGCCGCACGGGTTCATCAACTTCCAGCTGCCGGCGGCTGCGGACGCGTTCGGGCGTGTCGGGGCTTGGCTTCGGTCACGGTTGGTCTGAATCGACGTCACGGGCGGCCGGGAGCCACGTCGATCACGACCTTCCCGATCGCCCGGCCGTCGGCGACGTGACGGAGCGCGAGGGCGACGTCGTCGAGCGCGAACGCGGCGCCGATGTGCGGGACGACGCGGCCGGCGGCGAAGTGCCCGATCAGCTCGTCCTCGTTCCTTCGCACATCGCCGGGGGCGTTCGTCGCGAAGCCGAGGAACTCGAAGCCGAGGACCTGGACGCCTTTGATGAGGACGAGGTTCAGCGGGAGCTTCGGGATCACGCCGGAGGCGTAGCCCACCGTCACGAAGCGGCCGCCCCACCGCAAGGAACGCAGGGCAGGCTCGGAGAGATCGCCCCCCACCGGGTCGACGACCACGTCGGCGCCTTCGGGCAACACTTCCCGAAGCGCGTCCCGCAGACCGCCGGCGCGGTGATCGATCAGCTTGCCGGCACCGTACGAAGCGGCGACGTCGAGCTTCTCGGGCGACGACGCCACCGCCGTGACCGACGCGTCGAGCAGCACGCCGAGCTGGACCGCGGCCAGGCCCACGCCGCCCCCCGCACCCAGCACGACCAGCTCCTCACCCGGCTGCACGGCCGCGACCGAGCGGAGCACGTGGTAGGCGGTGCGGTGGGCGACGCCGAAGGCGGCGGCGAGGCGCTCGTCGACGCCGGCCGGGATGGGTGTCACGGTCCCGGCGGGGACGACCGCCTCCTCGGCGAACGCACCCAAGAGGCCGGTTCCCGTCACGCGGTCCCCGACGGCGACGGTGTCGACCTCGTCTGCCAGCTCGGTGACGACGCCGGCGAACTCGCTCCCGGGGACGAAGGGCGGCGGCACGTGGATCTGGTACTCGTCGGCGACGAGCAGCACGTCCGGGAAGTTGACGGCGGCGGCGTCGACCCGGACGCGCACGTGCCCCGGTCCGAGTGGAGGCGATGAGAGCTCGTCGACCTCGACGACCTCGGGAGGCCCGTACGCCCGGCAGATCGCGGCGCGCACCTCGGATCACCTGCCGCGCCAGACCGGCGCGCGCTTCTCCACGAACGCGTTGGCGCCTTCCATGGCGTCCTCGCTGTTGAACACGGCGCCGCGCAGCTCGTGCAGGCGCTCGCGAGCGCGGGTGGGATCCGACACGCCCAACCGCACCAGCTCCTTCGCCGCTGCTACGCCGAGCGGGCCGTTGTCGGCGA
>DATFVT010000001.1:0-2706 GCA_035260105.1 Acidimicrobiia bacterium | reverse complement strand
CGCGGTCGTCGGGCTGGCGGCGGCGTTGATCACCGCCTGGCAGGGCCCGGTGACCGTGTTCGGGGACGTGACACCGCACACGTTCCGGTGGCTGTGGCCGCTGGGCGCGTTCGTCTTCTTCGCGGTGGCGATCACCGTGGGCCGGCGAATGACGCGCGACGGGCTCCGGACCGATCGCACGGCCTGGCTCGTGGGCGGGTTCGCAGCCGTCACCCTGCTCGTCGCTGTGCTGAACCTGCCGTACGCCGACGAAGGGAGCGGGCCGAACTCACAGGAGTACGCGATCCCGACCGCGCACGACCTCGACCGCCAGATGGGGGTGCTCGAGCATCAGGGCCCGCTCGTGATCGACGACCTCTTCAGGGGCGTCTTCGCCGACCCCTTCGGCGGCAGCACCGTCGCCGAGCTGCAGCGGCGGGGCATCCCGTTCCTCGCCCGGGACCCGATGGTCGTGCGCCAGTTCGGTCCCGGGCGCGTCTACAACGGCCACAACGCCAGGGCGGAGCTCCTCCTCCGCGTCGGCGCCGGTACCGAGGACCCCCCGCCGGGGAGTCGCCGGGTCGCGCTCGCCCGAGGACTGTCCGCCGCCGACCGGCGGGAGCGCGCCCGGCTCGGGTCACAGCTGGCGGCGTACGTCGAGGCCGGCAACCTCGAGCTCAACGCCCGCGGCGAGGCCGCGCTCGCGCGCGGCGACCTACCGAACCTCTCGCAGTTCCGAGCCGGCGCCGCCGACGCCCGCAGTCTCTTCGACTCCCGCGAGATCGACGCGATGGTCGAGCGCCACCTGCTCGACGTGCACGGTGTTCGGGCGCGACGGTTGGAGCGCTACGCGGAGCTCGAGCGCCGGGCCGACCTGGAGACGGTGGCGTTGTTCCTGAGACCCCTCGGCAATACGGCGAGCTCGTAGCGTCCCGATGACCGAGGCGACCATCGACCTGAGCATCGTCGTCCCCGCGTACAACGAGGGGCGCCGCATCGGCGTCTCGCTCGCGACCCTGGCCGACCACCTCAAGGCCCACGATCTCGGTGCGGTCGAGGTGCTCGTCGTCGTCGCGCGCGGCCACGACCACACCGCGGATCTCGCGCGCGCGGCGGCGAACGAGTTCGACACGCTGCGCGTCCTCGACGCCGGCGCCCCGGCCGGGAAGGGACGGGACGTCCAGCTCGGGATGCGGGCGGCCGAGGGCCGCTACCGGCTGTTCATGGACGCCGATCTCGCGACGCCGCTGCACCACCTCGAGTCGGTCGCCAAGCTGATGCGCCAGGACGCCGACGTCATCATCGGCGTGCGTGACCTGCGGCAGAGCCACCGCGGCCTCCGGAGGATCATCTCGAACTTCGGGAACCGGCTCGTGCGCCGCCTGCTCGACGTCGACGTCCGGGACACGCAGTGCGGGTTCAAGGCCTTCCGCGCCCCCGTGGCCGACGACTTGTTCGGCCGGCAGACGATCCTCGGCTGGGGCTTCGACATCGAGATCCTGGCCCTCGCCATACGTCGCGGGTACCGCATCAAGACGCTCCCCATCGACGACTGGCAGGACATCGCCGGGGGGACGTTCACGAACGTCGCCGTGAAGGGCGCGCTGTCGACGTTCCGGGACCTGCTGAAGGTCCGGCGATCGATCGCGCGCACGGAACCGGGCCCCGCGCCGTGACGTCGCCGGCGGTCAGGGCTGTGACAGGAAGTGGTCGCTGTTGCGAGCCGCGATCGCCATGATCGTGCCCTGGGGGTTGACACCCGGGGCATCCGGCACGAGCGACGCGTCGCCGACCCGCAGGTTGTCGAAGCCCCAGACGCGCCCGAAGCTGTCGGCACCGGTGCGCGACCGGTCCTCACCCATGCGCACGCTCGACGTCAGATGCACGGTCATCAGGTTCGTGCGGTTGCGCGTGACGGCGTCCCACCATTCCGCGAGCCCGTCGGGGGCGCGCACGACGGGCGCGTCCGCGACCGACGGGTACAGCTCGGTGGCGCCCGACGCGAGCAGGACCTCGCCCAGGTGCACCAGCCCGCGCGCGAGGCGGCTCATGTCCCCCTCGGTCAACCGGTATGTGACGACCGGCGCTCGCAGACCGGGGACGGCGACGACCCGGCCGCGCCCCTCGCTGCGGATCGCGGCGTAGTACACGGAGACGTGCTCCCAGTCGTCGAGGGTTGCGTGGTACTCGGACGTGGCGTCCGCCAGCGCCATCGCGACCTGTCCTCGGCGGCTGGCTGACCCTCCGATCGACAGGTTCGGGCCGAACTCGGTGATGACCTGCATCGGTACGCCGCCGTGGTCGAGCGGGTGCGGGAAGCGGGCGGCGATCTTGATCATCGGGTGGACCTTCAGCCCGGAGCCGATCCCGGCGCGGATGCCGCTGCGCTGGAGGAGCGCCGGCGTCTGGATCGCGCCGGCGCACACGAAGACGTGGTCGGCTCGGATCGTGACGTCCTCGGTCACGCCGTTCTCGGTACGGCGGCAGCGAGCGCCGCTGACGCGCCCGTCACGATGGACGAGGCGCCGCACGCGGCAGTTCGGGATGACGGTCGCGCCCGCCTCCGTCGCCCTGGGAAGCAGCGTCCGCGTCATCGTCTGCTTCACACCGCGACCGGCGGCGTCGTAGCGGAAGACGCGCGCGTACTCGACCGCCTGCCAGCCCAGCTTCGTCGCGCCGCGTTCGAGCAACGCCGACGACGGTGGCGGCGCGCCCGGCAGCCGCGAG